>CAMTOK010000005.1 GCA_947074115.1 uncultured Erysipelotrichaceae bacterium
CATTGTTAAAGCTTTTGGTAAATATGTTTTTGTAATGTCACTAAAACTTTCTTTAGTATTATTAGTTTTCATATAAGAGTATCCTCCTGTATAGGGAACAATATCTGTCACATGATAATACCCTTTATAATAGGCTCTGTTTCTAAAAGTAAAAGAATTCCCTAACCCTTGATAAGCGACGCTTTGATAGTTTTTATAAAGATCACTATATTCAAACACAGGATATATTGCATTATAGATTTCCTGTTTATTTGATGCAAAGTCTGTTGTTCCACGAGTTTCATATAAATTACTCACTTCAATGATCACAAGACTTGGATTTTGAACTTTCAACATCTCTTCAAGCATGTAATAAGATACTGCCATATTCTGTTTACTACTTCCCGCGACAAAAGATGTTATACCAGTTTCGTTCCATAACTGAAGTGGCGACAAAGCGCTGTATAACCCGCTATTTCCAATTGTTAACACTTCTATTTCACCTTGAACTGGTTCACGTTTAGTTACTCCTTTATCTTCATCCGTAGGCGTAACAACGATCACTTCCTTTTCAGGCAACGGTTCTTCCTTTGGAGAAAAGATAGAATAAGCACCAATCATGAGCGTTAATAAGATTGTTGTTTCTAAAACAAGAAGTAATGCATCCTTTAAAAATCTTTTATATTTGAATTTTATTCTCTTTTTAGCATGCTTTTTTAATTTCATGACTTCTCCTTTCAAACATAAGTATTCTATCGTATTTTATCTTAAAAATTATAAAAAATAAACAAAATAATGAAATTTCTATATAAATATACTATTTCACATACATATGATGAAAAATGCTCAAAATAAATATATAGAAATAGTTTTTTGAAAATATAGTGAGTCATGATATAATGATTTGGAAGAAAGTGGGGATTAGATGGGACAAACAAAATCTTTTGTAAAACAAGCCTCAATATTAGCTGTCGCTGGGATTGTTGTTCGGATTATTGGTGTACTTTATAGAAGTCCATTAACTGAATTAATTACTCCAGAAGGTATTGGGTATTATGGAACAGCATATAACATATACGCTTTAATTCTATTGATCTCTTCTTATAGTATTCCAAGCGCAATATCAAAATTAATAGCTGAAAAATTAACATTACATCAATATAATAATGCACAAAAAATATTAAAATGTGCTTATATCTATATTTGTGTCATCGGTGGTGCAACAGCTCTTGTTACATATATTTTGGCACCATTTATTGTTACAGAGCATGCAGTTCCTGCGCTCCGTGTTTTAACACCAACAATATTCTTATCTGGTTTACTTGGTGTATTAAGAGGATATTTTCAAGCGTATCAAACAACAGTCTACACTTCTGTATCACAAATCATTGAACAAGTATTTAACGCTATTGTTTCAATTTTAGCAGCGTACTTATTTATTCAACCTTATCTTATGGTTGGTGGCTCTGATTTAGCGAGTGCCGGTGCAACTGGGAGTGCAATTGGTACAGGTGCAGGTGTAACCATTGGTCTTTGTTACATGTTCTTTATGTATATGAGAAAACGTCATAAATTAATTGTACAAGACGAACCTGATTTATCAGAAGATTCATATAAAACAATCTTTAGAATGATCATTCAAATCGTTACACCTATTATCTTTGCGACTTGTGTATACAATTTAGTAACAACATTAGATATGTATATTTTCTATTTCTTTATGAATATCCAAGGTATATCAACAGTTGAAGCCGTCACAATGTATGGAATTTATTCAGGTGAGTTTATCGTTCTTCAAAATGTTCCTGTTGCATTAGCATCAGCAATGTCAACTGCGGCTATTCCTTCAATAGCGTCATCTTGGGCATTAAGAAATAAAAATATGACTCGTTCACAAATCGCATCAAGTATTCGTGTCACAATGATTATATTAATACCATCAGCAATTGGGTTAGCCATTCTTGCCTTCCCAATCATTGGTCTCTTATTCCCTCAAGAAGAAACACTTTATATTGCAACTAATCTATTGATTTTAGGTTCACCAGCAATCGTGTTCTTTGGATTATCAACTTTGACCAATGGGATATTACAAGCAATTGGTGAAGTGAATGTTCCATTAAAAAACGCTATTGTTGCGTTAGGATATCACATTGTCTTACTCGTCATCTTATTAATGTTAACACCATTGGATCTCTTTGCGCTTGTTATCGCGAATACAACGTACGGTTTCCATATATGTTACTTAAACAGTAAAGCTTTAAAACGCTACACACACTATAAAGATGAGTTACGCAGAACTTATTTCTTACCTCTCTTAGCAGCTGTCATTATGGGTGTTGTCACATATATAACTTATTACGGTTTATTTGCATTAACATCACGTGTTTTATTCCCAATGTTAATTTCATTTATATTAAGTGTCACTGTGTATTTCGTTGTTGTTATTTTCTTATATAGTGATCATCTAGAAGAATTAGAACAAATACCATATTTAACTAAAATAGCAAGAAAAATATTAAAAAAATAAGGAAGTTATTAAAGAGAATCTCTTTAAAAAAACTTCCTTTTTTTAAACCAAAATATCAATCCTAATGTAATCAATATACAAACAACAATGACCATCAAATAAGCATAACGATACTCCAATTCTGGCATATACTTAAAGTTCATCCCATACCAACCAACAATAAGTGTCAAAGGTAAAAAAATGGATGTCACAACTGTAAAGAGTTCCATCGTTTTGTTCATTTTATAATCTAATCTTGATTGATAGTTTTCCCTTGATTGAATTAATAATTCTCTTAAGAGGTGAACGTAATTATCAAGTCTCTGTATTTTTCTTATAAGTATATCATAATACTTTAAATCATCTTCTTCACTTGGTAAATTGATTTGTAATTCTTCAACAATAGATAAGAGTGTATCATAATCATGCATCATCACTAATAACTCTTTTGTGAGATGTCTCATCCTTTGTGTAAAGATGACAGGTGTATCGTTATCTTCGGAAATATCTAGTTCTTCTATTTCTGATTGAATCTCTTCCAAATAGAAATTATCTTTTGATAATAAATCACTTAAAAAACAATAGATTAATCTACCAATTGTTTTGATATCTTCTCTTTGTTTATGACTAATTGATACAAGAATATCATTTATATGATGATCATCATCTTGAATAATAACTGCAATCATCATATTTTTAAATATATAAAAAGCAACAACATCTTTTTTTATTAAAACATTATTTTGATTCATCATAGAAATAATTCCAAAATAATAATCTTGAAAAGGTATGAGGATGTTTTTCTTTTTATAAACTGCTTCTTCACACATTTCTATTGTCCGTTTAGAAATATTTAATTCATCATAAATTTCTCTAAATTTATTTAAAGTTATAATACTATAATATAAATCATTTTCACCATCTTCACATATAAAGATATTTTCATCATCTAGTTCTATTTGAACGAGCATTGTATCCCTCCAAAATAAAAAATAGGGTATCCCCTATTTTTTTGATTCTAATAATTGTACTAGATCTTGAACTGTTTTTAAATTCATTAATTCAGCATCTTCAAATTCAACACCTAATTCTTCTTCCATTTCAAACACTAAATCGACTAAATCTAGTGAATCTATTCCTAAATCTTTAAAAGCACTGTCTAATGTAAGTTCTTTCCCTTTTAACTTATCATTTAACCTATCTTTAATCTTTACAAAATAGTCCATTTTATTCACCTCGTTATATTTTTTTATATTATACCACACTCGTACACCTTCTACAATGTTGAAGAATACGACAAGTTTATGTATAATATTATTATGGAAAATAAAATTAGACTTATACTACAACAAAATAAAGGAAAATATGTTTCAGGACAAGATATGAGTGATGCCCTATTTGTTTCTCGTATGACGATATCAAGTGAAATTAAAAAATTAAAACAACAAGGATATGACATTATTACATCTACAAAAAAAGGATATTGTCTCACTGATCAAACGGATATGATTATCTTAAGTCAGATAAAGGAATCTATTGATTCCCATATCAATAATGTCTTATATTTTGAAACTCTTGATTCAACAAGTACATATATCACAACACATCAAGAGGATGTTGGAACTCTCGTAATTGCTGAAGAACAAACACAAGGGAAAGGAAGACAAAACAAACCGTTCTTATCACAAAAGTTTAAGGGGATTTATATGTCTTTTGTTATTGATCCTCAATTAGATATTCATAAGTCATTAAAAATGACTGCATGTAGTGCTTTGGCCCTTGTTAAAACAATAGAGAAATATTATGATGTGAAACCATCTATTAAATGGGTGAATGACATCTATATTGGTGATTTAAAGATAGCTGGTATTCTTTGTGAAGCAACACTTGATTTAAATACTTCTTTAATCAATAGGATGGTTATTGGTATTGGATTAAATGTTTTTGAGCAAGATTTTAAACAATTTGATTCTATAGCAACGTCTTTAGAAAGTATAACACATACAAAAGTATCAAGAGAAAAACTCATTATTGAATTTTTTGATCAATTCTTTAATGAGTTTGCTCGAATCGATGATCCATCACTTATGGATGATTATCGACATTATTCAAATATATTACATCAACATATTACTGTTTATCAAAACAATACATCTTATGATGCTTATGTTGAACATATTAACGATGATGGAAGTCTACTTATACAGGCAAACAACCAATCAATCATCTTAAATTCTGGAGAAATTACAATTCGTAAAGTTACCCCACAGCGCACATAATTTCGCCTGTGACTGCAACTTCTCCTTCTACACTTGCGTGTATGGCGGCAAAATAAATGCCGCCTTTTTCTTTTGTTAAAGTGACCTTTAATGTTAAAGTGTCACCCGGGATCACTTGACGTTTAAATCTTGCTTTATTAATTCCCGCAAAATAACCAATCTTCCCTTTGTTTTCCTCTTTAGATAATAATAACACACAACCTGTTTGTGCAAGTGCTTCAATAATTAATACACCTGGCATAACATGTTTATCAGGAAAATGTCCCATAAACTGCATTTCATTTGCACTTACGGCTTTCTTTCCAATAATCGTTAACCCATCTTCACTGATTTCAGTGATTTGATCAACAAGTAAAAATGGATATCTATGAGGAATAATTTTTTGAATATCATTTGAATTATAAATCATATTATACCTCCCACTTCTTAAAGATCAAAGATGCATTATGACCACCAAAACCTAATGAGTTATTCATAACGTATTGTAATTGGCGATTATGATCATCAAGACTGACTGTTAAATCACATTCAGGATCTTGATTCTCTAAATGTATTGTTGTTGGAACATATTGGTCCTCTAAAGCTTTTAAACAAATTGCCGATTCTAAAGCACCACTCGCTCCTAGCAAATGCCCTGTATATGATTTTGTTGACGTCATAACAAGATCTTTGGCATGATCACCAAATGCGCGTTTCACAGCTAATGTTTCAGTCTTATCATTTAACGGTGTACTTGTTCCATGAGCATTAATGTATTGGATATCACTTGGTGTCAACGATGCATCCTCTAAAGCATCAATCATCGCTTGTGCTCCACCGCTTCCATCACTCATAGGAGCTGTAATATGGTAAGCATCACAAGTTGCGCCATAACCTACGATTTCACCATAGATATGAGCATTTCTTTCTAATGCATGATCCAATTCTTCTAAGATGAGAACAGCAGCCCCTTCCCCCATAACAAAACCACTGCGGTCTTGATCAAAAGGAATAGATGCTCTGTCTTTATTTTCACCAACATGTAAAGCTTTCATTGAAGCAAATCCAGCGACTGATAGTGGTGTAATTGACGCTTCACTTCCACCCGCTATCATCACATCTAAATAACCATCTCTAATTTTATGGAACGCTTCTCCAATTGCATTTGTACCAGCTGCACATGCTGTTACGATAGATGAAACATGCCCTTTAGCATGAACATCAATCGCAACGCTTCCTGCTGCTAAGTTAATTAATGCCATAGGAATGAAGTAAGGCGATACTTTTGCTGGTCCTCTATTTAATAAAGCATGATCTGCATTTTCAATAGAACCAACTCCACCAATACCTGATCCAATGATCACTCCAAATTTATTTTGGTTTATTGAATCAGTATCTAAATTTGCATCAGCAATTGCTTGTTGAGAAGCAATTCTTGCAAATTGAGTAAAACGATCATTAAACTTCATTTCTCTTTTTGTAAAATAATCTTCTACATTTAATCCTTTAACTTCTCCAGCTAATTTCACTTTATAATCTGTTGTATCAAACAAAGTAATTGTATCAATACCACAAACTTTATTTTTTATATTATCCCACATCTCTGATAGTGTATTTCCAATCGGAGATACAACACCCATACCACTGATGACTACTCTTCTTTTCATATTCTACCTCTCTACATGACCATGCCACCATCGACATGAATCACTTGACCTGTTATATATTTTGAATCTTCACTTGCTAAAAAGTAAGCCAATTTAGCAACATCACATGCTTCACCCATATGTCCAAGTGGAATTGTCTTAGAGACACTTTCCTTCACTTGTTCACTTAAAACATGAGTCATATCTGTTTCAATAAAACCTGGAGCAACAGCATTAACACGGATATGTCTTGGTGCAAGTTCTCTTGCTAAAGATTTCGTTAATCCTATAACGCCTGCTTTACTTGAAGCATAATTACATTGCCCAATATTACCACTTACACCAACAACACTTGACATATTGATAATTGAACCACTTCTTTGTTTCATCATAATCTTAGAAACATATTTACACATTAAGAAAGTCCCTTTTAAGTTAACATCAATAACATCCATAAAATCTTGTTCACTCATCTTTAGCATAAGTTTATCTCGAGTTATACCTGAATTGTTCACTAAGACATCGATGCGACCTAATTCTTCTTGAACTGTTGTTACCATTCTTTTCACATCTTCTTCTAAAGCAACATTTCCTTGTACAAGAATAGCTTTGACTTGATATGACAAGCATTCATCTAAAACAGCCTGTGCACTTTCTTCACTTCCTAAATAATTAATAGCAACATCATATCCTTCTTTAGCAAAAGATAAAACTGTTTCTTTACCGATTCCTCTAGAACCACCTGTTATTAATGCGACTTTACTCATGATTTACGACCTCCAATACTTGTTTTACATCTTCAATTTGATCAACACTTAATACAACAACATCTTTAGAAATCTTTTTCACAAAAGATGATAATGTTTTCCCTGGACCTATTTCAATAAATGTATCAATACCTTCTTCAATCATAAATTCAATTGACTGTTTAAACTTAACACTTGATTGAATTTGTTGAACTAATATATCAATAATTGATTCATTAGAATAATGACCAAAAATATTATAAACAACTGGGATTTCTGGTGTATGAAAACGATAGTTTTCAAGGACCTCTTTTAATTCATAAGATGCTTCATTCAATAATGGTGAATGAAACGCTCCCGATACTTTTAATGGAATAATTTTTTTAATCCCTGCTTCTTTTAATGCTTCAATCCCTTTTTGCATAGGTTCATTTAATCCAGTAATGACTGTTTGATTTGGTGCATTATAATTCGCTATTGTCACACCATCAACAGAACTTAATACAGATTCAATTAAATCTATATCTAAACTTAAAACTGCTGCCATAGAAGATGTTCCAGGTGTGAGAGCATTTTGCATAATGCGTCCACGCTCTGATACGATTTCTAATGCATCGCTATAATCAATAACATTGCTATAAGCAAGTGCTGAATATTCTCCTAATGAAAGACCAGCGACACATTCACATGTCACACCTTGATCTTTTAAAACTTGTGCAATCGCTAATGATGTTAATAAAATACATGGTTGGGCATTTTCAGTTTGATTTAAAACATCACTTTCAGCATGAAAACAAAGATCTCTATATTTTTGTGTTTGTTCACTTTGATCATAGATTTGTCTTGCTGATTCAAAAGTCTCATAAAATGTTTTACCCATTGATGCATACTGTGCACCTTGACCCGCAAATAAGAAACCAATTTTCATTATGCTTCCTCCATTTCTCTTAGATATCTATTGATTAAATCTTCAACTGACATCATTTCTTTAACCTGTGATGCTTGTGTTCCAACAAATAGTAAACCTTGGTTCAATTGTCCTTTTGCAGTAGAGATTAAAGCTTCACTAATACAATATGGTGTTGAACTTGGAGTACATGGAATCATGCAATCTAAACAATTTTTCATACATATCGGACCATTGACACGTGTTTTTTCAACAAATGAATTGACAATAGCACGTCCTGGGAAACCTGTAGGACTTTTAACAAGTTCAATATCTTCCTCATGACAATCAATAACTGCTTGTTTAAATTCATCAGATGCATCACACTCATATGTTGCAATAAAAGGCGTTGCGATTTGAGCTCCACTTGCACCTCTTAAGATCATATCTTTAAGTCTTTTACCAGTGTTAATTCCACCAGCCACAAACAATGGAATTTTTCTTTTATATTTCTCTTCATAAAAAGTCACTTCTTCTTTAACTTCATCAAGTATTTCTTCTAATGACTGTGTTTTTTTAGCTTCTAAATCTTCTACTTTAAACCCTAAATGCCCACCTGCTTCACTTCCCTCAATAACGACGAAATCAGCAGTACATTCATGTTTTTTATCCCACATTTTAAGGATCAGTTTAATAGCTCTGGCACTTGATACAATTGGTGCCATTAATATTTTATTCTTCGCTAAGCGTGGCAAATCTAGTGGTAACCCAGCTCCTGAAATAATAGCATCAGCACCACCATCGATTGCTGCATTGACAAGGTCATCATACCCCTTACCAGCGACCATAATATTGACTCCAACCAATCCTTTTCCCTTAGCAATTTCTTTTGCTTTTTGAATATGTTCTTTTAATGCAATTAAATTTGTTTCTTTAGGGTTCTTTCTAAATCCTTCTTTTTGATATCCCGGATGGGCAGCACTAATGACTCCCATGCCACCGCATTTCGCGACATGCCCTGCCAGTGATGACAATGACACACCAACACCCATACCACCTTGTATAATTGGTATATCCATTGATTTATTTTGAATTGAGATCATTTATAAGACCCCCTGTAATAATTTCTTTTTTGATTCTGTATAGTCTTTCATATAGGTATCAAGAATCTCTTGTAGAGATTTTTCTTCTTTTATCATTCCTGCAATTTGACCAATCATAAATGAACCTTCTTTTATATCTCCTAAGACAACAGCCTTTTTTAAAGAACCAAGAGTTAATTTTTCTAACTCTTCACGATCTGTTAATGATGATTCTAATGATACATATTGTTTTGCCATTTGATTTTTATAAACACGGACAGGTGTATTGGCTTGTCTTCCTGTAACGATTGTATCTGTATCTTTTGCTTTTAAAACAATCTTTTTATAGTTTTCATGGATAGGACATTCATTAGCGACGAGTAAACTTGTCCCTATTTGAATACCTGATGCTCCTAACACTTCAGCAGCAAGCATCCCTCTTCCATCACCAATCCCTCCAGCAGCAATAACTGGTATTGATAAAGCATCGACAACTTGAGGTAATAAGGCCATTGTTGTCGTTTCACCAACATGTCCCCCAGACTCTCCACCTTCAGCAATAACAGCGTCAACACCTAAACGTTCCATACGTTTTCCTAATGCAACGCTAGGAATCACTGGAATGACCTTGATATTGTGTGCCTTTAATTGTTCAATGTAAGGTCCTGGATTTCCAGCTCCTGTTGTTACAACAGCAACACCTTCTTCACATACAATGTCAATAATCTCTTTAGAATAGGGATTCATCAACATAATATTAACTCCAAAAGGTTGATCTGTTTTTTCTTTACACGCTTTAATTTCTTCCCTAGCAATATCAGGTGTCATTGACCCAGTTGCTAAAATTCCTAACGCTCCCGCATTTGAGACTGCAGCAACAAACTCAGCTGTCGCAATATTTGCCATTGCACCTTGAAAAATAGGATATTTTATATTAAGTAATTTTTGAATATTCATAATGTCTCCTTACTTGATGAGGACGCCGCCATAAGTGAGTCCAGCTCCAAATCCAATTAACATAACACATGAATCATGTGTAATTCTTTTCTTTTCAACTGCATCAGCGTAAGCTATTGGTACACTCGCCGCTGATGTATTACCAAACTCTTGTACATCGATAAAGAACTTTGACATAGGAATATCCAGTTTCTTTGCTACATGTTTGATAATTCTATAATTTGCTTGATGAGGAATAATACAATCAATCTCATCAATTGTTTTGTTAGATTGTGATAATAATTCAGTAATTGTTTCTTCTAAAACCTTAATCGCAAATCGGAATACATCTGTTCCCTCCATTTTTAAATACTGTGGTGTTACATCTTGATTTGATAATCCTTTTGTTAGTTTTAATCCATCAGCATATAAAACATGTTTACTATCTTCAATAGCGTTAGACACTTGCAATATTTCATGACTCCCTTTTTCAATGATCATTGCACCAGCACCATCTCCAAATAATACACATGTATTACGATCGGTAAAATCTACGATTTTACTTAAAGTTTCACTCCCTATAATTAAAATTCTTTGATACGAATTTAATAAATCTTTTGCGACTTGTAATGCATAAATAAATCCACTACATGCTCCATTGACATCAAAACATAAAACATGTTGATCTAACCCCAATCGATCACGTACAAGACATGCGACTGATGGTGTTATATAATCAGGTGTCATAGTCGCAACAATAATACAATCAATTGTTGAACGATCAATTTGATGATTCTTTAGTGCTTGCAATGATGCTTGATATGCAAGATCACTTGTGTTCTCATCTTCTGAAATATAACGATTTTCTATTCCTGTTCTTTGAACAATCCAGTCATGGCTTGTTTCTACGATTGATTCTAAATCATAGTTAGAAACTGCATTTGATGGATGGGCATAGCCACATCCTAATATGTTTATATTATTCATCTTAAATACCTAAGTGTCTCCATTTAGAATAACGTTCTTTGACAAGAGACTCTTTATCTTTCTTATTTAAAACTTGTAATTCATTAAATATATATTGATCCAATTGCTTAAATGAATAGAGTGGGTTATTTTGAATACCGCCCTCAACTTCTTTAACAATAAAATCAATAATGCCCTTATCATTTAAATCATAAGATGTCAGTTTCATAACTTCAGCAGCTTCTTTAACGAGACTTTCATCTTTCCAAAGAATGCTTGCAAATCCTTCAGGTGATAAGACTGAATACACTGCATTCTCTAACATACATAAACGATCAGAAATGCTAAGTGCTAAAGCACCTCCACTTCCACCTTCTGATAAAACGATTGCTATAACAGGTGTTTTAATATCTGAGAATAATGAAAGACATTCTGCAATAGCTTGAGCTTGTCCTCTTTCTTCTGCTTCTTTTCCTGGATAGGCTCCTGCAGTATCAACAAGTGTAATGATTGGGCGATTAAACTTTTCTGCTTGTTTGGCTAATCTCATCGCTTTTCTAAATCCCTCAGGATTACTCATACCGAATCGACGATCCATATTTTCTTCTAATGTTTTTCCTTTAGATTGAGCAATGATTGTCACAGGCATATCATGAAAATAGCCGATACCACCAACAATCGCATGATCATCTTTATACAATCGATCTCCATGCAACTCTAATACATCATCAAATAAATAATGAATGTAATCCTGTGCTTTTAAACGATCCTTATGTCTTGCAAGCTCAACACGTTGCCACGCTGTTAATTTATTTTCCATAAGTCACCTCATGCATTTTTAATATTTGTCCAAGTACCTGTTTCATATCTTGTCTATTGACAATCATATCTACAAATCCTTGTTCTAATAAGAATTCAGCTGTTTGAAAATCTTCAGGTAACTTTTCTTTAATTGTTTTTTCTATAACACGTCTTCCTGCAAAACCAATTAATGCTTGTGGTTCTGATATTATGATATCACCTAACATTCCAAATGATGCACTGACACCACCAGTTGTCGGATGTGTTAACAATGTGATATATAAAAGCTTTTCATTAGAATGTCTTTTGATAGCACTGCTGATCTTTGACATTTGTACAAGTGAATCCATTCCTTCTTGCATACGGGCACCCCCACTTGCGCAAGTTATGATAAGTGATAGTTTTTTACGCGTTGCATATTCTACAGATTTCGTGATTTTTTCACCAACAACACGCCCCATTGAACCCATCATAAAATGCGAATCCATGACACAAATCACGCATTTGGTATTGTTAATTTTACCAACTCCACAAACAACTGCTTCATTTAAACCTGTTTGTTTTTGTGACGTTTCAAGTTTCTTTTGATATGAAGGAAAATCTTCTCGATCTATCGTGATATCATTTTTATACAGTTCTTTAAACGTTCCATCATCGAGTAACTGTCTTAATCTTTCTCTTGCACTTAAACGAAAGTGATATTGACAATGAGGACATGTATACAAATGATCTATAAGTGTATGAATTGGAATTGATTGATGACATTTTCCACATTGTTTAAATATATTTTCAGGAATTTCTTTTGGTTCTATTTTCTTATTTCTATTAAACCAAGATTGAAACTCTTTAAGTTCTTCTTTTCTTTGATTAAATAAGTGTTCCATTATCTTTCAACTCCTTTATAAAGTTTTCACAGAATGACGTATCATAGAGTCCTTCAATAAACTCTTTAGAGTGTAATGTATAATAATGAAATTTGGTATTGGTTGTTACCCCATCAATAATCAATTCACCTAAGGCACGACGCATCTTTTTAATACACTCTAAACGTGTATCACCATATGCAATAAGCTTTAAGATCATAGAATCATAATAAGGTGAAATCTCACAACCATTATACATTGCACTATCAATACGAATCCCTCTACCTCCAGGGATATGCATAAAATCAATACGTCCTGGTTGTGGCGCAAAATCTTTTTCTATATCTTCTGCATTGATACGACATTCTATAGCGTATCCTTTTTGTTGTATATCTGATTGTTTTAAATTGATTTTATTGTGAGATGCTATTTTGATTTGAAGTTTAATTAAATCAACACCTGTTATCATTTCAGTAATTGGATGTTCTACTTGAATACGTGTATTCATCTCCATAAAATAGTAGGCACCACTTTGATCCAATAAAAATTCAATTGTACCAACACTATCATATCCTGTAGCTTGACATGCTTTTATAGCATCATTCAACATATTCTCTCTGATCGTTTTATCGAGTTTAAAACATGGTGCTTCTTCAATCATCTTTTGGTTACGTCGTTGGAAAGAACAATCCCTTTCAAACAAATGAATAACATTTCCAAATTGATCTCCAACAACTTGTACTTCAATATGTTTAGGATTTCTTATTAGTTTTTCAATATAAACATCATCATCACCAAAACATGCTTTTGCTTCAGACTTTGCTTGTCTAAACATTGTTTCAAATTCATTTTCATTTTCAACAACACGCATACCTCTACCACCACCACCATTTGATGCTTTCACCATAATTGGATAGCCGAGTTTTTTTGCGTCTTCTTTACCTTTTTCAATATCAGTAATAATGTCTTTACTCCCAGGTATAACAGGAACACCTGCTGCAATCATCATTTCACGAGCGACATTTTTGTTTCCTAGTTTTTCTATAATTTTATAGTTAGGCCCAATAAAGATTAATCCACATTCTTGTACCAGCCTTGCGAATTCTGCATTTTCACTTAAGAACCCAAATCCAGGATGGATTGCATCACAGCCTGTTTGACATGCCGCTTGAATAATAGAAAACATATTTAAATATGAATCTTTCGCTAAAGGACTACCAATACAGACACTTTCATCAGCCAATTGCACATGTAATGCTTTTTTATCCGCTGTTGAATAAACAGCGACAGTTTCAATATTCATTTCTTTGGCTGTTCTTATGATACGAACTGCAATTTCTCCCCTGTTCGCAATTAATATTTTCTTAATCATAGTCTATTCCTAACCAATCGTTATTAAAGTTTGTCCAAACTCAACCGTTTGTCCATTTTCAATGTGAATATTTAATACAGTCCCATCTTGAGGTGCTTTTAATTCATTCATCACCTTCATGGCTTCAATAATACAAAGTGTATCTCCCATTTTTACCTGATCACCAACTTGTACAAAAGGTTTTGAAGTGGCATCACTTGCTGAATAATAAGTTCCTACAAGTGGACTTGTGACTGCATTTCCTATCGGTTCTTTTTCTTCTATTGTTTTTTCTTCTATAGTGATTTCTTTTTTTATATTTTCATAAACAACTTCAACATTCTTTTCTAAAGAGAGTTTTAAATCTCCATCTTGTAAATCAAGTTTTGAGATTTGACTCTCTTCAAACATCTGTATGATTGCTTTAATTTTATTTGTATCCATTTAAATATCTCCTTTGTAAAAATAAGCTAAGTGACTTAGCTTATTTTTTAGATTCGATTAATTTTACTATATCTTCTACACTCACTAATGAAGCTAACTCTTCATCTGTGATCTCTACATCGAATTCAGTTTCTAAATCTAATGACAATTCAACTGCAGCTAAAGAATCAATTCCTAAATCTTCTTTTAATGAAGATGTTAATGCGATTGCATCACCTTCTAAATTTAAAGATTCTACTAATGCGTCTCTGACTTGTTCAAACATGATTTATTCCTCCTCATATGTTCTGTTTTTTAATACTTCAAAATTTTGAAGTAATGTCAGTATATACCTGTAATTGTTATTTGTAAATACTTTTTCCTAAAATAATTAAAATATTTTATATAAATAATTTTATATAAGAAAAAAGAGTTCATTAAGAACTCTTCATAACTGATGTATTTTCTAAACGTTTATAAATAACAATCCCTAAGATCATCGCAAGACCATCACCTGGCACAAAAGCAAGAAATAAGAATTGGAACATCCATGCGAATGTTATAGATTGTCCATAATAGAAAGTTTGAAGTCCATAGAAATATGTCATCCCACATAAATAAATAATCAACAGTCCTATTATTGAATGTCCAATCATACTTTTATATGAAGAAGGTTGAACATAACCTAAATACAGTGCACAGATTAAAAATCCAATGAGGTACCCAAATGATGGGACAAGCACATACGCAATCCCACCTCCACTCGCAAATACCGGTAACCCGAGTAATCCAATAGCGATATAAAGTAAAACACTTAAATAAGCTTTCTCTTTTAGTACATAACACGCTAGAAAGACAAATAAAGTTTGCATTGTGATTGGTATAATACCTAATGGTAACTTTATAAATGCACCAGCCGCAATCAATACACTCATAAGTGATATGTAACATAATTGTTTTGTTTTCATAATCTTCCTCCCTTTTCAATTATTAACATATGTTTTTTCTATTGTAAAGTAAAAATGTTATATATATTTACAATAGAATTGTTAAAATATGATAAAATAGCGATACATAGGAGGTTTTTATGCAGAAGAAAAATATCAAATTATATTTAATTCAATTCGCAATTGGAGGGATTTTAGGTCTTGTACTCGGTATCTTTATGATCTTTTCTTTCGAAGAATTAAATTTTGGAGAGAGTTTATTTGTATTTTTTACGTTTATTATCTCACTTATCATGATTGCTTATTTTCATACCATTGTCCATGAATGTGGACATATGCTCTTTGGATTATTAACTGGATATAAATTTGTATCTATACGATTTGGATCACTTATACTCATTAAAAAGAATGATAAACTATATTTAAAAAAATATAAACTCGCAGGTACTGGAGGACAATGTTTTATGTCTCCACCTAACTTTATAGGTGGTTCAATTCCTTTTCAGTTATATCATTATGGAGGGTCAATTTTAAATATAATCGTTGCCTTCATTTCACTTGGATTTGCCTTAACATCAACAGTTCCTCTTATAAAAATGGTCTTTATGGTGATGTGTGCTGTTGGCATTCTTTATGGTGCGATAAACGGTTTCCCTTTAAAAATGGGTATACTTATTAATGATGGTTATAATGTTAAGTTAATGAAAAACAATTTATATTCTCGAATAGCTGTTTACCAACAATTAAAAGTTATGGAATATCTTTCTCATGATATTTCATTAAAAGATATGCCTAAAGACATATTCTTCTCTTATCAAGAAGATCAAGCTACAGATGCTTTAATTGCAGGAGCATTGATTCAAAATATGGAATATTATTTAGATTTAAAAGATTATAAGAGCGTGAGTTTAATCTCTATTCATTTAAATCAATACAAAGATGATTTGATTCCCCTCATTCGTTATCAATTCATTAATTTAGCTTATATTACTGATTTAATTATCTCAAGAGAATCAATATATAAAAATGATATACAAAATCAAGATCATAAACAATTAACAAAGGTTTTAAAATCATTACCAACAACACTCACTTTTCTTTATGCTCAGTCCTTATTTGAAAACAATGATATTGATGAAGCAAACCACTATAAAAACGAACTCCAACAATTAAATAAAAATTACCCCTACCCAGTTGAAATAGAATCTCAACTGAAATTAATCAATCAATTAGATCAATCATATCATATGATAAAGGAACGCTGTTAATAAGCGTTCCTTTTCTCTATTCAATACCACCCGTTTCAAATTGTGATTGATAAAGTTCTGCATAGAATCCATTTTGAGCGATTAACTCATCATGATTTCCTAATTCGATAATATCTCCATCTTTCATAACAATAATCGTATTGGCATCTCTAATTGTAGATAATCTATGAGCAATGACAAAGCTTGTTCTCCCTTCCATAAGCTTTTCCATTCCTTTTTGTATTAAGACTTCTGTTCTTGTATCAACAGATGATGTTGCTTCATCAAGTATTAATATTTTAGGATCTGCTAAAAAGGCTCTGGCTATTGTTAATAACTGCTTTTGTCCTTGTGATATATTACTTGTTTCTTCATTTAATTCTGTTTCGTAACCATGTTCTAATGTTCTGACAAAATGATCAACATATGCACTCTTACATGCAACTTCAACTTCTTCATCAGTAGCGTCAAGTTTACCATACTTTAAATTTTCTCTTATTGTTCCATTGAACAACCATGCATCTTGTAATACCATACCGAATAAACTTCTTAAATCTGCACGTGAGAATTCTGTAATATCAATACCGTCAATTAATATTGAACCTGCATTTAATTCATAGAATCTCATTAACAGTTTAACAATAGTTGTTTTTCCAGCACCAGTTGGTCCAACGATTGCGACTTTTTGTCCAGCATGAACATGAAGATTAAAATCATTAATAATAATTTTATCTGGTTCATATCCAAATCTTACATCAGCAAATGTCACATTTCCTTCAATATGATCTACTGTTTCTTTAGTGACAGTTGGTTTTTCTTCTTCAATTTCTTCTTCATCTAAGAATTCAAATACACGTTCAGCAGCAGCAGCTGTTGATTGAAGTAAATTCATAATTTGTGCCATTTGAGTAATAGGTTGATTAAATTGTCTAACGTATTGGATAAAAGCTTGAATATCCCCTATAGAGATCATACTTCCACCAGCAAGAATACCACCGACAAGACATACACCAACATATCCAACATTTCCGACAAAACCGCTTAGTGGTTGCATTAAACCTGAGAAGAATTGTGACTTCCATGCAGATTCATATAATTTATCATTTAACAAAACAAATTCTTCCACTGCTTTTTCTTCACCGTTAAAAGCTTTAACGACTTGATGTCCACTATACATTTCTTCGATATGACCATTGACTTCACCAAGTGAATTTTGTTGTTGTTGGAAATATTTTTGTGAATTTTTCATAACCAATGATATAAAGATCATTGATACAGGTAAGACACATACCGCAATAAGTGTCATTTGCCAACTGATTGTTAACATCATAATAAAGATACCAACGACAGTGACAATTGCACTGATCATTTGAGATAAACTTTGATTTAATGATTGAGCGATTGTATCGATATCATTTGTCACACGTGAGAGTATATCTCCACTTGAATGTTCATGGAAATATGATAATGGTAAACAATTCATTTTATGACTAATTGTTTTTCTTAAATCATATGCCACTTGTTGAGAAATTCCTGACACAATCCAACCTTGAATATAATTGAGTAATAAACTTAATAAATATAAACATACCAAAATCAATAAGATTTTCGTAATATAATTAAAATTAATTCCACCAGTATTCGTTAACTTAGCCATAATTCCAATAGATAACTCATCTGTCGCTAAAGCTAAGATTTTTGGTCCAATGATCGTAAATACTGTCCCACCGACCGCAAAGATAATAACAAATATTAATTTTAAATGATAAGGTTTTAAAAACGCTAATAATTTACCTATAGAGCCTTTAAAATCTTTAGCTTTTTCATTACCATGTCTTCCAGGGTGTCCCATAGACATACGAGGTCCTTTGTTGTTACTCATGTCCTAGTTCCTCCTTTGAAAGTTGTGAATAGGCAATCTCTTGATAAACTTTACATGATTTCATCAATTCATCATGAGTTCCCCTTCCAACGATTTTTCCTTCATCTAAAACAATAATTTGATCTGCAGACATAATTGAAGCAATACGTTGTCCTACAATCAATACTGTTCCATTTGTCTTGGCAGTTAACGTATTTAATTCTTTTCTTAATGCAGCATCTGTTTTAAAGTCTAATGCACTAAAACTGTCATCAAATATATAGATATCAGGGTTTTTAGCCAAGGCTCTGGCAATCGCCAAACGCTGTCTTTGTCCTCCTGAAACATTTGTCCCACCTTGTGCGATTGTTGTTTCAAACTGATCTGGTTTATCTTCAATAAATGGCATAGCTTGTGCGACTCTTGTTGCATTGATTAAATCTTCTTCTGTCGCATCTTGTGCCCCGTATAAAATATTAGATTTAATTGTTCCTGAGAACAATAATCCTTTTTGTGGAACAAATCCAATTTTTTCTCTTAAATCATGTAGAGAAACATTTTTAACACTGACACCATCGACAAGAACTTCACCTTCAGTTGCATCATAGAAACGTGGTATCAAGTGAATTAATGTTGATTTCCCACTTCCTGTACTTCCTATAAAAGCAGTTGTTTTCCCGGGCAATGCTGTAAAACTAATATTTTCTAATACAGGTTGATCAGCACCTGGATAGGCAAATGTCACATCTTTAAATTCAACTAATCCTTTTTGACTTTTATCAAAAGAAATAGCGTGAGTAGGATCTTCAATAGATGGTTCTGTAGATAACACTTCATGAATTCTTTGTGCTGATACAGACGCTCTTGGTAACATAATCGCAATCATCGCAATCATTAAGAATGACATAATAATATGCATTGAATATTGTAAGAATGCCATCATTTGTCCAATTGCTAATGTTCCTAAATCAATTTGTTGTGCTCCATAATAAACAATAAGAAGTGTCACAACATTCATAATAAACATCATTAATGGCATTAAACAAACCATAACTCTGTTGACAAATAAATTGACTTGAGTTAAATCTAGATTTGATTGGTCAAATCTTTGTTCACTATGTTTTTCATTTCCAAATGCACGAATAACTAACATACCTGAAAGGTTTTCTCTCATTGTCAGATTAAGACGATCTATTAATGATTGAATGATTTTAAATTTAGGCATTGCTACTAAGATAGTAACAGTTAAAATACCCAAAATCACAACGAGTACGAGTGCAATAATCCAAGTCATTGATGGGGAATTTTGAATTGCTCTAATCAAAGCTCCAATACCCATCATTGGCGCAAAACAAACAATTCTTAACAACATAATAATTACCATTTGAACTTGAGTAATATCATTTGTACTTCTTGTAATAAGTGATGCAGTTGAAAATTTATTCATTTCTGCATTTGAGAAACTTTCCACTTTTGAGAATATGCCACGTCTTAAATTTCTTGCAACACCACTCCCTACTCGTGATGAAAGATATCCAGCGCAAATAGCTGCTGCTGCAGATAATAACGCTATACCTAACATTTGAATACCAAGTTTAAATATATAATTCATTTGAACTTTGTGCGTATCTGCACCAAGTCTTTCATATTCTAATAATACACCATTTCCAGCAGCAATCTTTAAAGTTGATTCACCCATTGTTTCCATTTGATGATCAATACTTTCAAACATTGCTAGTCTTTGTTCACTACTCATAAATCCTAATGCTTGATAAATATCCATCCCTTCAGGTAACTGAAATGATGATCCTTCCATTGTTTCTCCTGTTTCTTTTTGTGAATCAATTTGAGATACAATCAACATAGGTTTTAATAAAATAGATTCTAATGACTCATCATATGAGTCATTTAATACATACAAATCTTGACCATTAAGATCTAAGAATTTTTCTTTTACTTTACGAGATAATTGATCATTACTAACGAGTTGATAAGCATTTTCTAAAATCTTTTGATCATTCTCATCTTCAATAAATAACATTAAGTGATTGTAAGTGTCTTGAGATAACACATCGCTTACCGCACCATCGAAACCACCTGATTGTATACCAACAGTGACAATGTTACTCATATAGTCTGGTAAAGCTAATTCTGTTTGTGATTGCACAAAAATAAATGCAATACACACAACAATAGCGACCCAGAACTTTTTAATATAAGGCCATAATTTAAACATATCTATTGCCTTCCTCCTTCTATTGTTTGTTATTTAAAGCATCCTCTAAATGTTGTCTGACACGATTGACAACTTCATCAATCATAACTAACTCCTCATCACTGATCACTTCAGTAACGAGTTTTTTAGTATTATTGAAGGCAGACTCTAAATTTTCCCACTCTTTTTCTCCAATTTCACTAAGCTTAACAGTTGAATATCGTTTATCTTCTAAACTTGTCTCTTTTACCAAATAACCTGAATCCACAAGCCTTTTGATTCTTACAGACAAAGTTGCTTCACTAATATGCAATCGTTTTGCCATGTCCTTTTGGTTCATAGAACCTTCTTTTAATACACAAAGTAATTCTACCTGTTCTGGTGTCAAGTTTGGGACTTGACGTTCCATATGTTTCATAGATAATTTGTGAATTGTTTTAATCTTATAAGCAATCTTTTCCAAACTTACCCGATTCATAAAACACCTCCTATTACTTAGTACACTAACCATTATAATTAGTATACTAAGTATTGTCAATATAAAAGCATACTTATCGAATATAAGTATGCTTCATTTCTTTCATTTTTATAATATAAACTATCTGACTTGCCCATTGCCTTCAATACGATATTGAAATGATGTCATTTCTAATAATGCAAGCGGTCCTCTTGCATGAAGTTTTTGTGTGCTGATTCCAAGTTCAGCACCAAAACCAAATTCTCCGCCATCGCTAAAACGCGTTGATGCATTATGATAAACACACGCTGAATCTAGTGATGTTAAAAAGATATTTGCTGTGTCCTGATTTTCAGTAACAATACATTCAGAGTGTTTCGTTGAATAATCATAGATATGTTCAATTGCTTCATCAAGATCATTAACGACTTTGATCGCGACAATATAGTCATCGTATTCAGTTGCATAATCTTCCTTTGTAGCAGGAAGACAAGAAATAATGTCTTGAGTTTCTATATCCCCTCTTAATTCAACTCGATTGTTAAAAGCGTCAACCATACGTGGTAAATACATTTCTGCTATATTCTTATGAACAAGTATTGTTTCAATAGAATTACACACGGAAGGTCTTTGTATTTTCGCATTAACTGAAATGGCGATTGCTTGTTCTAAATCTGCTTCTTCATCAATATAGAGATGACAGTTCCCTGCACCTGTTTCGATAACAGGGACAGTTGCGTTTTTAACAACATGTTGAATCAATCCAGCTCCACCTCGAGGGACGACAACATCGACAAAATCATTTGCAGTAATTAATTCTGTTACCATTGAACGATCAGTGTTTTCAATTAAGCTCACTGTATGTTCTGGTAATATATCTTGAATGGCTTCATTCATAATTTTAACAAGCACTTTATTAGAATAAATCGCTTCTTTACCACCCTTTAAGACACAAACATTACTTGATTTAATACACAAACAAGCAATATCGACTGTCACATTTGGACGTGATTCATAAATAATCCCAAATACGCCAATAGGAACACGTACTTGATTGATTTTTAGCCCATTTGGACGTTCAATTTCTCTTATAATCTTCCCTATAGGATCATCTAAATCAATAAGTTTCTTAACATCAGACGCTATTGAAAGTATTCTTTCATTTGTTAATAAGAGTCTATCTATCATTGCCTCTGACATATTGTTATTTTTTGCATTTTCGATATCTATAAGATTGTTTTCAACAATTTCATCTGTATGCATAATTAGTGCTTCTGAAATATTTAATAATGCTTTGTTTTTTGTATCAGTTGATACTCGCATCATTTGTCTTGATGCTTTTTTTGCATGAATTAATAATGTTTTTAAGTCTTGATCCATTATATATCCCCTCCTGTTAATACCATATTATTTGCATGAATCACTTCATCATAATCTTTAAAATGGAGTATAGATTCTATGTCTTGAGTTCTCTTCCCCTTGATCAACATAATTTCATTACTCGAATAATTCGTAATTCCCTTAGCGATTTTCTTTCCTTGTTGGTTGACAATATCGACAACTTGTCCACTTAGAAAAGAGTCGTGAACATCAACAATACCTTTCGGTAAAAGACTACGACGATGATGTCTCATCGCGTGGCTCGCTCCATCATCAACAACAATTTCCCCTTTTGATGTTGTTCTATAAGTGAGCCAGTGTGCACGTGCATTTAATGAACGCCCACTATTTCCATTGAACCATGTTCCATTTTCTTTTTCATTAAAGATATCTAATAAATAGTTTTCACCACAGCCATTAACGATCGCCATATGACTCCCATAATCATTTACAATCTTTGCAGCGCGTATCTTTGTTGTCATACCCCCTGTCCCCAATGCCGACTTAGAATCAGTTGCCATATTCTCAACATCACCGTTCACTTCATCAACATATTTTAACAAGGTTGCATCTTTATGAGTATGGGGATTGGCTGTATACAAACCATCAATATCACTCACGAGTATTAACAAATCTGCTTCTACGACTGGTACGAGTAGAGCAGCTAATGTATCATTATCTCCAACTTTAATTTCATCAACAGCGAGAGCATCGTTTTCATTCACAATTGGAATGACACCATATTCTAGTAAAGAGTGCATTGTATTTGATAAGTTAACCATTCTTTTTCGATCATCAAAATCTCCGTGATTTAATAAGACTTGTCCACAACGCATACCAAATAGTTGAAAGAGATCTTCATATGTTTGCATCAATTGGGCTTGACCTATTGCCGCTAACGCTTGTTTTTGTGGGATTGTTTGTGGTTTTGTCTTTAATGATAACACACCCATTCCTGCAGCAATTGCGCCAGATGTCACCAAAACGACAGTATATCCCTGTCTCACAAGTTTAGAGATTTGAAGGACAAGTGTTAAGATTTTTTCTTTTTCTATAACACCTTGATGATTACATAAAGATGTTGATCCTACCTTCACTATAATTCTTTTCACTTTCTTGATATCCCTCATAATTCCCCTCTTTTCATATGATCTTCTTTTTTCCATTATTATACACAACTCTCTGACAAATGTAAAAGTGATAACTTAAAAAAAGTTCTTTATTGTCTAATAAACATACGTTTTCACTATTTTTTTCTATTATTAATAAATATGATATGATAATAAAAGAAAAACGTGCGTTAGCACGTTTATTTTTTCTCTTCGATTTGATTTAAAATCATTGAAACAAATTCATCTAATGATACAGTTGTTTGTTTTTGTTCACCATATTGACGATAAGTCACAGTTTTTTCATCTCTCTCTTTATCTCCTAATACAAGTTGATAAGGGATTTTTCTCATTTGTGCTTCTCTAATACGATATCCTAATTTTTCTTCACGGTCATCCATTTCAACACGGATACCTTTATCTTCTAACAATTTAAAGACTTCTTGAGAATATTCTAAATGATATTCATTTTTTACTGGAATGACTTTGATTTGTGTTGGTGCTAACCATAATGGGAATGCGCCAGCGAAATGTTCAATTAAGATTCCAATAAATCTTTCAATTGATCCAAAGATAACACGGTGTAACATGACTGGTCTTACTTTTTCACCTTTTGAATCAATGTATGTGATATCGAATCTTTCTGGTAAGTTCATATCTAATTGGATTGTTCCACATTGCCATACTCTTCCTAATGAATCTTTAACATGGAAGTCTAATTTTGGACCATAGAATGCACCATCTCCAGGATTAAGTTTATAATCTTTCCCAGCAGCAACACATGCTTTCGCTAATGCGTCTTCACTTAAATTCCAAACCTCGATATCACCAATGAATTTATCTTCTGGTCTTGTACTTAATTCAATTGAATAGTCAAGGTTAAGACTTGAATAAACTCTATCAATAAATTTAATTAATCTCACGATTTCACTTTCAATTTGTTCTGGTGTTAAGAAGATATGTGCATCATCTTGTGTAAATGTACGTACTCTAAATAAACCATTTAACGCACCACTTGCTTCATGACGATGTACTTGTCCTAATTCTCCCATGCGCAATGGTAAATCTTTGTATGAATATAAACTGTTTTTATAAACCAATAATGATCCAGGGCAGTTCATAGGTTTAATCGCAAAATCACGATCATCAACTTCACTTGTATACATGTTTTCTTGATAATTTTGCCAATGTCCACTTACTTCCCATAATTCTTTAGACATCATGATAGGTGTTTTAATGAATTGGTACCCTTCTTTAGCATGTTCTTCATACCAGAAATTTTCTAAAGTATTTCTTAGTAACATACCATGTGGTAAGAAGAATGGCATACCTGGAGCGTATTCACTCATCATAAATAATCCTAATTCTTTACCTAATTTCTTATGGTCACGTTTTTTAGCTTCTTCTAATAAGTTTAAGTGTTCTTCTAAAGCTTCTGGAGTTGGTAAACAAACACCATAAATTCTTTGTAAGACTTTATTGTCTTTATCACCTTTCCAATAAGCTCCTGAATGTTTCACAAGTTTAAAGTTTTTACATGCTTTTACTGTTTCAACATGTGGTCCTCTACATAAATCAATGAAATCTCCTTGTTTGTAACAAGTAATTGTTCCATCATCTAAACCAGAGATTAAGTCCAATTTGTATTCATCTTCTTTAAACATTTCTAAAGCTTCTTCTTTAGAAATTTCTTCTCTAACAATTCTTTTTCCATCTTTACAGATTTTTTTCATTTCTTTTTCAATACGTGGGATATCTTCGTCTTTAATAACATCACTCCCTAAATCAACATCATAATAAAACCCTTCACTGACTACAGGTCCTACCCAGAATTTTGCATGTGGGTAAAGATGTTTAATTGCTTGTGCCATAACGTGTGCACAAGAATGGTTTAACATACTGACTTCTTCATTTTCTTTAAAATCAATCATTTTTTTCTCCTATCCAATATCTTAATATATTTTCATTTGATTTTTTATTTATAAATGTGTTTTCATAAATGCCACCACATTTTTCAATCGTTTTTCTTGAACCAACATTCTCCTCGTGGCAGGTGACAAGAATGTTATCGATCCCATGTTTATGTAAACAATCGATCGCATAGTTGAGCATTAACGTCGCAATACCTTGATTGCGATAATCAGGGTGTACACTATAACCAATATGACCTCCTTGATTAAAAAGGAACTCATTTAAGCCAAAACGTATTCCTAAATAGCCAAGGATACATTGATCTTCTACATATAATAAAGTCACTCCTGGAACAATCCCCTTAGGTAAGTTTTCACCACTTCGAATGATCTGTTCTAAATGAACCCATCGTTCAAAATGAGGTGAATACAATTGATAGAACCCGACACTATTGATATGTGATGGATTCACTTCTTTATTTCTTTGGTAATACGATTCAATCATCTCTCCTGTTATATCTTCAGGTAAAACAAAAGTCCTCATAAGCTCCTCCTAATAAAAAAAGCCCTCATCCAAAGGACGAAAGCATCGTGGTACCACCTTAATTTATTATATATAGACTATATAACCTCAACACTTTAACGCAGCTATACGACATCTCTTTCGAGCGTAGCTAATAGGGAGTACTCTTATAGTTCATGGGAAACTCTCACCAACCGTTTCCTCTCTTAACACTCTGTATAAGAACATATCCTAAATTGTAGCTTGTACATTTATTTTACAACAAAGTTATAAATTGTCAAGTCTTACTCATTATAATATTAATAATTGATTTCTATACAATTCTATTGAAATAACAATATTGATCCAGAAATCAAGCGAAACCAAAACTGAAAGAAAAGTGATCCCGATATAGTTCATTTGTAAGCAGAGTAATGAAAGATAGATTCCCCACATTAAATAAAAACCAACGACAGGAGATTTTCTGACAGTATAATATGCAAAGACATATCCTAATGAAATTAAATATCCTTTTGCATATAACCATGTTTCAGGTTCTAGGGATAACCATATCAATTTAAAATGCCACTGTATAACTATAAAAGGAATTAGTATAAACGCTATTGATGTTATTAAGTTGAGAGTTTTTTTCATCTTTTCATACCCCTTTTTTATTGTTATACAACATTATATGCTCAATAAAAAAATAGGTTAATATAATAAAAAAAAGAAAGGGATTCCCTTTCTTTAAATATTATTTAACAGTGATTAATTGTAAGTAACTTGTTGTTCCTTCAACACCTGGTGTACCACCAGTCACTAAGATTGTTTGTCCAGCGTCTACACCATTTTCAATAGCGATAACTTGAGCTAAATCTAATAAACCTTGAGTTGTATCCATTGCTTTACAAGTAACAGCTTTAACTCCCCAGTTTAATGATAATTTTCTAGTTGTATCTCCGTGTGGAGTTGCAGCGATAATAGGACATTCTGGTCTATATCTTGACATTTTCTTAGCTGTAAATCCTGATTCAGTAAATGCGATAATTGCAGCAACATCAAATTTGTTTGCAATTTCAGCAACTGACATACAGATTGCTTCAGAAGCATCAGTTGAAGCAGTTCTAACTGCTTTTCTGTGTAATGATGCATAGTCTAAAGTTGCTTCAGTTCTTAAAGCAATTTTATCCATAACCATTACAGATTCTTCTGGATATTTACCTTGTGCAGATTCTCCAGATAACATGATTGCATCAGTTCCATCATAGATTGCGTTAGCAACGTCAGATACTTCTGCTCTTGTTGGTCTTGGATTTTCTTGCATAGATTCAAGCATTTGAGTTGCAGTAATAACAACTTTTCCTGCTTCTTTACATTTTGTGATTAATTCTTTTTGAATTAATGGTACATCTTCAGCTGGTACTTCTACCCCTAAGTCTCCACGAGCAACCATGATCCCGTCAGTTACTTTAAGGATTTCATCCATGTTTTCAACACCTTCGCTGTTTTCGATTTTAGAAATGATTTGGATATCAGGTTTTCCTGATTCAACTAATACTTTTCTAACATCGATAACGTCTTGAGCACGTCTAACGAAAGAAGCTGCGATGTAAGTTACATCTTGTTCACATCCGAATTTGATATCTGCGATATCTTTTTCTGATAAGTATTCGAAACCTAATTTGATTCCTGGAACGTTAATTCCACGTTTGTTTTTAACTTTACCATCGTTAGCACATACAGTAACGATATCAGTTCCTTCAACATGGTCAACTAATAATTCAACTTGACCATCGTTAACTAGGATAAATCCACCAGGTTTAACGTCTTTGTATAATTCTTTATAAGAAATTGTGAAACGATCAGATGTTCCTTCAATATCTTCAACACAAATAGTTGATACTTGACCTTTAACGAAAGTCGCTACTCCACCTTCGAAATCTCCCGTACGGATTTCAGGTCCTTTAGTATCTAATAAAATCGCACAATTTGTCCCTAATTCTGCATTTACATCACGCATTGTTTGCATTTTTTTCCCGTGTTCTTCATGATCACCATGAGAGAAGTTACAACGCATAACATTCATACCAGCTAATACTAATTTTTTTAGCATTTTTGGTGATTCAGAAGCAGGTCCGATAGTACAAACAATTTTCGTTTTTTTCATTTTTTCTATCATACTTAATTAATCTCCTATATCTTCTAGTTTATATATTAACGAAGTTTAAGTACGTCTTCGTAAATACCATTATTGATCACACGTTTATGACCTAATACTTCTTGAATTGGTAAACCAACGATTTCACCTTTTACGTCACTCACGCAAAGACCACCTTTACCTTCTTCAAGTAATTCTACTGCTTTAACACCCATACGGCTTGCTAAAACTCTGTCTCTTGCAGTTGGACTTCCTCCACGTTGCATGTGTCCTAAAACATTCCCACGTGATTCAAATCCTGTTGCTGCTTCGACTTTTTTCGCCAATTCATTCACATCAGTAATGTGTTCTGTAATAACAACTAAAGCATGCTCTTTTCCAGAAGCTTTAGATTTCTTTAAAGTTTCAACAACCTCGTCTTCGTTGAATCCACTTTCACTTGTAATGATCATTTCTGCACCACATGCAAGTCCTGCATGAACAGCAAGATCTCCACAGTATCTCCCCATAACTTCTAAGATTGTGCATCGTTGATGTGAGCTTGATGTATCTCTTAATTTATCAAGTGCATCAACTATTGTATTTAATGCCGTATCGAAACCGATTGTAAAATCAGTATCTGGAATATCATTATCAATTGTTCCTGGAATTCCAATACAATTGATTCCCATTTCTGTTAATTTTAAAGCACCATTATAACTTCCATCTCCACCAATAACAACAAGAGCTTCCATACCAACTGTTTTCATTTGTTCGATCGCTTCTTGTCTGACTGCTGGATCTTTAAATTCTGGAAAACGTGCTGATTTTAAGAATGTTCCCCCGACATTGATAATATTTCTAGTAGAATTTCTATCAAACTCTATAAAATCACCACTGTGTAAACCTTTATATCCAAGTTTAACACCGTAAACTTTAATTCCTTTATTTAAACATGTTCTTGCGACAGCGCGCACCGCAGCATTCATTCCTGGAGCGTCACCACCTGAAGTTAGGACTCCTATACATTTAACCATAACCCTTCTCCTCTCAGCAATTTCTCTAAGATAATACCATAAAAGACACTCTTATTCTACACTTTTTTTATGTTTCTAGCCTTGTTTTGTAAGACTTTCAACAATTAGTTCTTTGCTTAACGCTTTCATTTTTGTTAATAAAGTATTCGCACGGATCTCATCACCTTTTTTGATAGTATACACCTGTTTCAATTCTTTATAACCGTATAAACTTGTAAAAAATGTCGGAAGCTTATTAATTTGTCGATACGATAAGATTGTTAATAAGATCTCATCCCTTGACCAAGCTGTCGCATTCTCTTCACCAATAGCGTCTAAAACCAAATATTCAACATTCATCACTTTATCTAAAAAGCCCTGATTTTCACCACTTCCAAAACTTGCCTTTAAATCAAGTAAGTATGTTGGGAAGTGAACAAAACCAACTTCATGACCTCTTTTTGTCAGTTCATACATGAGTGATGCAAGTATTGTTGTTTTACCAACACCACTGTCACCATGAAGAAACAAACCTATATGATTAGGTGATTTTAAGTACTGTAATAAATAAGTTAATGTGATCTCATTGTAATTTGATAATGGTGTACTACGACACAAATCAAGACTGACAAAGTCTTTTTCTAAAATATCATCATGAACATTTTTGATCACAAATCTTTTAAGTAATTCTTTTCTTTCTTTTAAAACTTGACCAAACTGACAAGCTTCTAATTCAACAATAACCTTATTATCATAAAACTTTAATACTTTTTCTAATCCTGGATTTTCTTTAGGACATTGATTTAACGATTGACAATTTTGACACGTCATCACATCATCATGATAATCTAGGAATTCTACCCAATATTCATCTAAGATATTTTCTCTTAAATGATTCATGTCTAGAAATTCTCTAATGTGTTTTTGTCTTGATAATTTTAATAAACTCTCTCTTTTTAAATCACCAATATCTAAACCTTCTAACAAGTTTCCGACTGGTCTCATAATTGCCCCTCCTTAAGTTGTTTCATTAATTCTTGTAAACTTTCTGAATCACTTTGTTTGGTTTGTGGAACATCTTCTAATTCATGAACTGTTTTTTCAACAGGTTTACGATCTTTCATTAACTCATGATACGCATCCATACCTGTATGAATATTTTTTCTTGCCCAAGTTGCTCCTACTGCTTCACAATAACGTTTTGATAATCGTCCATCATTATTCCCAAGAACGTAATCAATTAAAACATTAACAACAGAAGGTTCTAACCCAAGTTGGCCCACAAGCATTTCTACGATTTGTAAATCATGAATAACTGGTTCTTTTCCACCTTGTTTGATTTTTAATAATTCGTATGGAGATACACTATCTAAATGTTTAATATGTTGAACAATCGGATTGTTTTCTGTTGAATGATTTTGATATTGAATTGGTTGTTTTAAATTCACATTTTTAAAACTAGAGACTTGATCAACATCCACATATTGATTGACTTTCAATCTAAAATCACTTCTTCTTAATCCTTGAAGATCAATTGATTCTTTCACTAAGCCAGCTAATGTCATAGCGTCAATAGAATAAACCAATCCCAAATCACCAATATATTTTAAGTCATCTTCTTTGAGTAGAGAACGATTCACTTGATATTGTGTTAATGCCTCTAGTAGAAGTTGAATATCATATTCAACTTTAGGAGAAGATGCACTTGGTGATAAAAATTCTTCATTTAGATTTAATATTTTTCCAGATTTTTTATAGTGTTGTATTTCAAAAACATCATTAAATGAAGCAGTAATATTATCATACTCTGCTTCATTTTCTTTATTGACTTTGAAGTATTGTATTGTTTTTGTAAAATCATCTTCTGATAAAGATTCTTTTAATAAATTATGTAGTATTTGATTTTTAAAGAAAGCTCTCAATGATAATGGAGATTGTAAGTGATAAAGATATTGAGTTAAATCATCTTTATGTTTCACTAATGTTTTCAATAAACCAATTGCCTCTAAAACTCTTAAGTTCTTTTCAATCTCTTCAAGAGGTAACATCGTCACTGTATTTAAACGAGTGATAGATGTTGGTTTGATGAAACGTGTCATTCGTTTAGATTCCATATATAACATCATATATAAATGTGTTGCTTGTTGTCCAATTAACGGTTGATAAATATAGTAAATCATATCCGTTTGAACTTGATCTAACGGATATCCTATTTCTACTTTATAAAAATCACTCATGTATAATTTCATATTCCAGCACCCCTAGCACCCTATTGATTTCTTGATACAATTCATTAACCCCTAATGAATTATCGATAATATAATCTGCATATTGTTTCTTTATTTCAATTGACATTTGTTGTTTCATTAAATGAAGTGCTTTTTCTTTTGTGATATGATTTCTGTTCATTAATCTTTTCACTTGTATTTCTTCATTTACATAAACAACAATAACACTATCGCACATCTTATCAAGATGCGTTTCATAAAGCAATGGTATATCAAGGAAAATCATTGAATCGTGACATGAATCTATTGATTTTTGCATGTTTTCAATGACAAAAGGATGAATAATATTTTCTAATTTATTTTTCATCTCTTTATCATGAAAAACAATATCTCCGAGTTTCTTACGATCGACTTGACCGGATTCATCTATACAGCCAAACTCATCACGAATTTGGTCATACCCCTTAGTCCCCTTCTCTATTGCATCCCTTGCGAGAACATCAGCATCGACAACCTGATAGCCAAGTTCACGTAAACGGGCAGTCACTGTGCTTTTCCCCACAGCGATTGACCCCGTTAATCCTATAACCTTAACCATTGATTGTTTCCTTAATTTGATTTAAGACTTCAATACACTTTAAACTGTCAGCATGTGAAAAACGTAAGCTCTCAATCTCCCCAGCATGTAAACAATTATGAACTTCTTCAATTTCACCATAAAAATCATCAAAACAATAATCTCTTTTCATTGTCATTGTTTGACCATCATTAAAAGTCACACAACATTCTGTTGGTCGATAGAAAGGTGTCAGTGTCATTGTTCCTTTTGTCCCAACAATAACGCCACACTTTTCCCTAGCCTCATCAATAGAGACATTCAACTTTGCACTTTGGCCACTTTCAAATGTCATCGTTGATTCAACGTGTGAATCAACGCCATATTTCATCCTTGACATCGTTTCAATAGATTGAATAGGTGAATTGATAAAATCTAAAATAAATGCTGTGTTATAAATGCCAACATCATAAAGGGCTCCCCCCTGTTTTTTATCATAAAGATAATGATGTTCCATATAAGGAACATCAGAACAAAATGATGTTTCTATATGTTTAATGTCTCCTAATTCACCATCATCAATAAATTGATGAATATCATCCATCAGTGGAATAAAGCGTGATTTCATTGCTTCTAGGAAAAAGACATTTTGAGTTCTTGATAAATCAATAAGTTCTTGTGTATCTTTTTTTGATAATGTTGCTGGCTTTTCACAAAGGACTGCTTTGTTATACTTTAATGCAAGGCGTGCTTGTTCTAAATGATCAAAGTGTGGTAATGCAATATACACAGCGTCAACTTGTTCATCTTGGTATAACGCTTCATAATCACGATAAACAACAACATCTTCATCAACATCTTTAGATCGCGATGCTACAGCGTACAATTCCCCTTGTTGACTGTATGATAATCCTTTTATAAATCTTTTTGCGATATTTCCATAACCAATAATACCCCAACGATACATATTAGTACCTCCTCTTTTGACAATGTGGACAGAAATAAGTCCCTCTTTGGTTTAACATAATTTTTCTCACTTCATGATGACATACAGGGCATTCTTTTTTTGTATGCACACTTAATTGAACTTGAAACAACCCATGTATTCCATTTGAATCAAAAGAATGGATTGTTGTTCCTCCTTGAGCAATTGCTTTTTGCATTACATCAATAGAAATTAATCTGAGTTCATCTACTCTTTTCTTAGAAAGTCGGTTGGCTTTTGTACGAGGATCTATTTTTAATTCAAAACAGATTTCATTTGCGTAAATGTTACCTATACCACTCATGACACTTTGATCGAGAAGTATCATCTTAACTGGTAATGTACTCTTCTTAAAAGCAGTGTATAATTCCTCACTCGTGATATGGAAAGGCTCCTTTCCAAGTTTATTTAATGGCGCCTGTTCCAAATAATGATCACGATTCACAATCTTCATCCTGCCAAATTTTCTCGTATCAATATAACAGAGTTTTTTCCCACTTTCTAAATAAAAGACAACATGTGTATGTTTTGGAATGGCTTCATACGAATCAAGAATATGATATTTTCCTTCCATTCTTAAATGAGATACAAATGAATCAGATTCAAGAATAAATATCAAATACTTACCCAATCGATCAATTTCCATGATTCTTTGGTTCGTTACTATAGTTTTAAATTCCTCAACATCTCCATCAATAATTCTATCATAATACACATCAATATTTATTATTTTTTCCAATAATAGAAATTGTCTTAATGTTTGTCTAACAGTTTCTACTTCTGGTAGTTCTGGCATATTATCACCTACTTTAGTTCATACCAATTCTTTGCATAACCACCATCAACATCTAATGGGACATCCATTTCAAAAGCATGTTCCATACCTTCTTTAATTAATGACATCATTTGTTCGATTTCATCTTCATAAACATCAAAGATCAGTTCATCGTGAACTTGTAAAATCATCTTTGATTTCATATTGTTTTCTTTCATTAAGTTATACACCTTGATCATTGCAAGCTTTAAGATATCTGCACCGCTTCCTTGAATAGGTGTATTCATCGCAAAACGCTTAGCTTGTTCTCTTACCATAAAGTTTTTATCATTGATCGTTGGTATATAACGTTTTCTATTTAAAACCGTTGAGACATATCCTTTCTCAATACATGTTTGAATGACACCATCCATATATGTTTTGATTTCAGGATATTCTTCAAAGTATCTTTGAATAAAATGTTTAGCTTCTGGAACAGAAACATCAATTTGTTGAGACAATTTAAATTCACCCATACCATAAACAATACCAAAGTTAACTGCTTTTGCTTGTCTTCTCATATTTGATGTTACCTCTTCTAAAGGAACATTAAATATTAAAGACGCTGTATATGTATGAATATCATGATCATCTTTAATAGCTTCAATTAAATTTTTAGCTTGTGCCATATGAGCTAATATTCTTAATTCTATTTGAGAATAATCAAAAGATATTAAAACATCAAAACTTGGTACAAATGCTTTTCTAATGAGTTTTCCTTCTTCATGACGGATAGGAATGTTTTGTAGGTTAGGATCAATTGATGATAAACGTCCTGTCTGTGTTAACGCTTGATTAAAGATTGTATGAATCTTTCCATCCGCAAAGACTTGATCTTGTAAACCTTTAACATAGGTAGACATCAATTTAGATAACATTCTGTATTCTTTAACCAATGTAATAATTGGATGAACACCTTCTAATTTATCTAATATATCTTGTGAAGTCGAATAACCGCTCTTTGTTTTTTTACCATTAGGTAATTCTAACTTAACAAATAAGATATCACCCAATTGTTTAGGTGAAGCAATATTAAAAGTTTCACCAGCTAATTCATAAATTTCCGATTCTAATTGATTTAAACGCTCTCCAAATGTCCCTTCTAGCTCTTTTAAGACCTGAACATCAACTTTAGCACCTTGATATTCCATATCAGCCAATATAAACGTCACGGGCAATTCTACGTCTTTATATAAATCATATTGTTCTTCTTCTTTAAGTTTATTGATCACTGTATCTTGTAAGTCATAAACAGCCTTCGCTTTTGAGATTGTATGTTTTGCGACTATATCAACATCTGGAACATGTTTCTTTGTTAGTTTTCCATAAACCTCTTCATCATATTTTAATGATGTATAATCATAATAATCACATACTGACTTCATTTCTTCTTTTAAACTTGGATTTAAGATATAAGATGCAAGTTGTAAATCAAAATCAAAACCATTAATTTCTATTGAATTTGTTTTTGCACATAACAATTGTGCTTTGATATTATATGTACTTTTCTTTAGATTTTCATTTTTGAGATATTCTAAGAATTGTTGATCTTGTATTGCATCTTCAAAACTTATATAGAATGATTGTTCATCATTATAAAGTGCGTAACCAATAATAAATGTCTTATGATAGTTATTATCATAGAGTGCACCTACTAAAGCACTGTTTTTTGAGATTTGAGGCATTGTTTTAACAATTTGGTATTGAAGTTCAACTTCTTCTTTTTGTGTTGTGATACTCATTCTCTTGAGTAATGAGTTCATATCATATTTTCTATAGAAATCACCTAACAATTGTTCATCATAGCCATTGTATTCAAATCCTTCGATAGTCATATCAATAGGGACATCTGTTAAGATGGTCGCTATCATCTTAGAATGAAGTCCATCTTCAATATGTTCTCTGATCTTTTCTCCTAATTTCCCTTTGATTTCATCAGCATGTTCTTTAAGATTTTCTATTGTTCCATATTGATGCAATAATTTTAAAGCTGTCTTTTCACCAACACCTTTAATACCAGGAATGTTATCTGCACTATCTCCCATTAATCCTAAAAAGTCTCTAATTTGATCCGGTGTTAAATCATAGAGTTCTTTTAAATAGGCAGGTGTGTAGACATCAAGTTGTGTCACTCCTTTAACTGTTCTATAAACTGTTGTAAGATCACTGACAAGTTGGAAAGCATCTTTATCACCTGTAAAGATAGACACTTTTAAATCATGTTCTTCTCCAAATCTTGCAAAGGTTCCTATTAAGTCGTCACCTTCATATCCTTCTAATTCATAATAAGGAATTTTATAAGCATCTAAAAACTCTCTTACCATTTGAAATTGACATTTCAGTTCATCAGGAGCAGATTTACGTGTTGCTTTATAAGTTTCCATTAAATCATTTCTAAATGTTTTTTTACCGTAGTCAAATGCGACAACGACATATTTAGCATTTCTTTCTAAGATCTTTTGTAACATATTCGCAAAACCAAATACTGCATTTGTTGGGATCCCATCTCTATTGACCATAAAGTTCCCCATTGCGGCTGTCGCATAATACGCTTTAAATAACAATGAGTTACCATCTATTAATATTAATTCATCTTTCATTATTGAACTCCTTTAACTTGATTCACAATGAGTGACACTTTATCTTTTCTATCAATTCTTCCTGATACATTGATAACGTGTCCTCTTTTGATTAATCCTCCATATTGTTTAAAGACACTTGAGAATACAACGCCTTCAATACTTCCAGATTCATCTATTCCTTCTATAAAACACATTTCATTACCATTTTTATCACTAATTATTTTTACCCGACTTAATTGCATTAAAACATGAACCTGTTCATGTTGTCCTTTTGTTGCTTCATTTAAACTTAAGACAGGAGATGGTAAAGATTCTTTTATTAATTCAAGAGGATGTTTAGATAAATAAATACCAAGAACATCTTTTTCTCTTTCTAACTTCTTTTCTTCATGATCTGCATAGTGAACAAGAATCGGTTTTTCTTCTATTCCTAATGTTTCATTTAACATACCATAATCAATAATAACATCACTATTTTGATGAATGGTTTCTCTTGAATAACCAAATTCATCAAACGCTCCAGCATTGATCAATGATTCAATCACACGTTTTGATAGTTTCGTACTCATTCTTTTCATAAAATCAAAAATATCTATAAACAAACCATTTTCTCTTTCTTTAACAATCGCTTGATATCCCGCTACCCCTACATTTTTAATGGCTAATAAAGAATAACGTATATGATTGTTCTCTACGACAAAGCGTGAATACGAATGATTAATTGATGGAGGTAAAATTGTCACCCCATATGATTTGCATTCCTGTAAACAATGATACTTTGTATTTTCACTCGACATATCGTTAGATAAAATCGCCGCAAAGAAATAAAGAGGATAATTACTTTTCAGATACGCAAGTTGATAAGCAATATAAGCATAAGCAACACTATGAGATTTGTTAAAACCATAGTTCGCAAATTTCTCTATCAATTCAAATATTTCTATCCCTTTATTTTCACTATAACCATTTTTTATACACCCTTTAATAAAATCATCTTTTAATGAGTGCATTAGTGTTCCTTCTTTTTTAGACATCGCTTTTCTTAATATATCGGCTTTTCCTAAAGAGAAACCAGCAATGTTTTGAGCTACCAACATAATTTGTTCTTGATAGATCATAATCCCATATGTTGATTCTAAAATCTTTTCTAATTCTACTAATGGATAATCTATTTTCCCTTTGGAAGCACGTCTTTCTAAGTAAAGAGGTATATTTTCCATTGGGCCAGGTCGATATAAAGCTATAGCCGCAACAATATCATTAAATTGATTTGGCTTCATCTTCATTAAAAGATTTCTCATCCCTTGAGATTCTAATTGGAAGATACCAAATGTTTCACCTCTTGATATAAGTTCATATGCTTTTTGATTATCTAAGGGAATTTCGTTTAATTTAATAACTTGCCCTGTTTCTCTTTCAATATCCTTAACCATATAGTCTAACATCGTTAAGTTCTTTAACCCTAGAAAGTCCATTTTTAATAAACCAATCTTTTCTACATAGTCTTTTGAATACTGAGACATGAATGAAGAAGATGGACCGTTCACAACAGGAATAACATCACTTAATTTTTCCTTTGAAAGAATAACCCCAGCAGCATGCGTTGATATATTTCTCGGTAAATGTTCAATGAGACTTAACGCTGGTATGATTCTTTGTAATCCCATATCTGAATGTATAAAGTTTTGGAACTGTGCAGACGATGAATACATCTCTGTAATCGTTTTTTTGTTTTTGGGTGAAGTAGGAACCATCTTTGCAAGAATTTCTAATCTCGCTAAAGGTAACCCAATGACTTTCCCCATATCCTTAATAGCGACACGTGGTCCATATGTACTAAATGTGACAATTTGAGCGACATGTTCATGACCATACTTGTCAATAACATATTGAACAACCTCATCTCGTCTATCATCTTGAAAGTCTATATCGATATCTGGCATCGAAATACGCTCAGGATTTAAGAAGCGTTCGAACAGTAAATCATACTCAATAGGATCAACATTTGTAATCCCGAGGACATAAGCGACCAAACTTCCTGCTGCACTTCCTCTACCTGGACCAACTTGTATTTTATTCACTTTAGCATAACGAACATAATCGTAAACAATAAGAAAATAATCATCAAATTTCATTTGATGGATAATATCAAGTTCATATTTTAATCTTTCTATGTATACACGTTCTATTTGTTGTCCTTTAAACCTTTTCTTTAAACCAGTCACGCATAAAGAACTTAAGTATTGTGGTGATTGCACACCTTGAGGTGTTTGATAGACTGGTAGATCTTGATCATTCATCGGTATCGTTGCTTGACACTCTTCTATAATAAGAGCTGTTTGATTTATAATATCAGCAGAAAATAATTTTTTCATTTCATCTTCTGTTTTTAAGTATTTTTGTGTTGTCACTAATTTTTCATTAAGATTTATTGTTAACCCTTTAGCAGATGCCTCTAATAATTCTAAAGCAATTGCTTGATCTTCTTTTAAATAACAAACATCGTTTGAACAAACAATCTTAATATTTTCCTGTTTTCCTAATTCAATCATTGTTTTTTGAACATAATTTTGATGTTCAATTCCATGATTATGTACCATAAACATATAAGAATCACCAAATATAGATTTAAATTCTTTTACATGTCTTATATATTCTTGTCTTAATTCTTTAGAGATTTCTCTTTCTATAATGCCTTCAGGATGTCCTGAAAATATATAGAGAGACTCTTTGTAATCTATAATTGTTTCAAAAGGAATTCTTTTTTCCTTTGAACACTGTATCAGTGAAGAAATCTTCACCAAAGCAAAATAACCCACTGTATTTCTTGCGATCAATATAAAAGGAGACATTTCTCCTTCAAAGATCAAGTGAGCTTCTAAACCAAAAATAGGTTTAATATTATTTTTAAGACACAATTCACTAAATTCTAAAGCACCAAACATGTTGTTATCAACCAATGTTAATGCTTGAATATTCTTTTTCTTAGCATCAACAACCAAATCTTTTAATAAGATTGTGCTTTGTTGAAAACTATAGGCACTCTTCACTTGTAGATGTCCAAACATGCTCTCACTCCCTTTGACCTATTATAACAAAATTTGATATGAGAAGAAACGAAAACAATTGAATAAAAAGAAAAGCACATCTAAGATGTGCCCACTCACAGTATGCAATGCATTGAGAATAATATAAGCATAAGTGCTATATACAAACATAGCACAACGTAAAGGATCAGAAGTATATAAATACTTCCAATAGCAAGCAACCATAATCTAAACAAATACAGTCCAATGATATAATAATGATATTGAAGTTGAATAACTTTAAAGTATCTTTGATTCAAAATAATTATTATACTTATTCCAACCGCAGCGAGGTGGAAAGGAATATACCATTTAAAACAGAACACTTGCATTAGCATACATACTCCACATAAGAGTTGAAGTTTTTTCATTTTCAGTACCATCATCTAATCACCTAATCTAAGATATGTTGAAAAACCTCATTTCTTTCCTAAAAAACAAAAAGAATGTGATTTTTATTCACATTCCTTTAAAGCTTTCGCTAATTGATCTGGGCATGACGTTTGTCTTGCTCCACAACGAATACCTTCTAAACGAGCAATCGCCTCATCTTTATCCATTCCTTCTATAAGTCTTGCGACACCTTGTGTATTTCCAGCACAACCACCGACAAACTTAACCGATTGAACTTTACCCTGTTCAACTTCGAAATCAATGCGTGAAGAACACACGCCTTTTGTTTTAAATGTATTCATATATTTTTCCTCCACTAATTCAAACGATCTTTCTCCACAACATACATTGTTTCACCATCTTTTAATCCGCTTGAATGTTTTACTTTCCCATCTTCTAATAACCAAATTGCTTCAACATCATCTAATGATTCAATTAATTCTAATCCATCTTCATATGGCATTAAAAATACTGCTGAACTTAAGAAGTCTGCCATACCACTGTCAGGTGTAATAATACTGACACTTCTAAAGTAGACTGCAGGGAATAAAGAATCAGGATCAATTAAATGATGATATTTAACACCTTGTAAATCTTCATAAAATCTTTGATAGTCTCCACTTGTCACAATAGATTCACCTGAAACAACTAAAATTGCTTCATTATTACCATTGGTACTTGCATAGTTTCCATCCTTAGGTGATTCAATACCAACACAGAATTTATCTTTGCATTCATCTAATACGAAGTTTCCTTCCTTAACGAACTTTCTTTCTCCGTGACTAGCGACATTTCCACCACCACTTAATAAGAAGTTGTCCACACCCATATCAATTAACCCTTGTTTAATTAATTCAATAGCATAACCTTTTGCGGTTGCACCTAAATCTAAAGAGACACCTGCATCATTAATATAAACTGTTTTTGCATCTTCATCAATAATGATGCTCTCTATACTTGTATGAAGTGCAGCTTTTTCTAATGCATCCATAGTTGGAACTTCACCAACACCATCATTGCTTTCTGCTTCTTCTCTATAATCATGCCAGATTTTAATAACACTTCCAAAAGCGATATTGACTTTGCTTGAAATTGTTTTGTAATTTTCAATTGAGAATTGAATAACATCAATTAACTCAGACTCAACAACTACAGGTTCTATTCCAGCCATTTTATTAATTGTATTCACATTATTAAAATCATCATACGCAGTGTATTTATCAAACAATTGATCATAGTATTCTAATTGTTTATATATGTATTCATATTGTTTATTAAAATCATCTTCTGATTTTGCATATGTCATATAAGTTGTAATTGTATCAAAGGGTCCAAAGATATTTTTAGAAAACAACTCATATTCATTTTGTTCACCTTTTGATGAACACCCTACTAATAAAAATAGGGAAAGAACTAATGTTATATTTATTATTTTTTTCATTTTTATCACCTTAAACATTATAACAATAACAATAAAAAAAAACCATGAATTTCTTCATGGTCTTACTATTATTTTAAAGCGTTTGCAACTGCAGTTTGGTAATCACCAATTTTGATTGTAACTGTAGAAGTTAAATCTTCGCTAGTTGGTACTTTAGTATCACTTACTTCGATTCCTGCAACATCAGCAGCTGTTTTACCAACCATGTATTCAGTTAATGAAGTGATTTGTTCATTCCATTCTTTACCGATTGGAGAAGCTCCAGCCATTCCGTAATCTGCACCTTTTTCTAATTTAGTTCTCATATCATCAGAAGCGATTGCGATTTGAGCAACATCGATAATTGATTTTACGATTTTTCCATCAGCATCAGTAGCAACTACAGCGATTGTAGTGTTAGCTTGACCTTTTTCAGCATTGTTAGCCATTACGTGACCAACTGATACTTTTTCAGCGCTTACTTCAACAGCGTTTTCAATTGCTTTAGCAACTGCTGCTTGGTAATCACCAATTTTGATTGTTACTGTAGAAGTTAAATCTTCTCCAGTAGGAACGTTTGATTCATCAACAGTAATTCCAGCAACTTCTTCAGCTGTTTTACCAACCATGTATTCTTCTAAAGCAGCGATTTGTTCATTCCACTCTTTACCAATACCTGAAGTTCCTTTCATTCCGTAAGCATCACCTAAATCTTTTTTAGATTCAGTTTTAGCTTTTTCCTCATCCGCTGGATTTGTTTGAGCAACATCGATGCTTACATATGCGATTTTACCATCTGCATCTAAAGCAACTGCTGCGAAAGTTGTGTTAACTTGTACTTCGTTTTTAACTGAAGAAACAACACCTAAACCTACTTTTGCATATTTTGCAGCTGTATCTGGAGTTTCAGTTTTTCCACAACCAACTAAAGCTGTAGCAACTAAAGCAGAAGCCGCAAGAACTTTTAACATTTTGTTCATAATAAATCTCCTTCCCATATTCTTATAGAACAATATCATTATAATATGAAAGCGCTTGTCTTTCAAGGGGTTTGCGGTATTTTCCCACATTTCAACCTTTTTATTAATGAGAAAATTTATTCTCATTTTGTTGTATACAATCTTCGATCTTTGATTTGACAAATTCCGCTATTTCTTGACTACTCATGTCTTTATATTCATCGTAAGTTAATGGTTTTAAGAAGTGAATTTGTGCATGTCCAGGCTTGATTGTATTGTTATCAAAGACTTGATAACAATCAATTAAAGCAACTGGAACAATTTCAGTTTTACAATCGATTGCAGGTTTAAATGATCCACCTTTAAACTCTAACAATTGATTTCCATTTTTACTACGTGTCCCTTCAGGAAAGATTAAGTATGTCATTCCTTCTTGCATTTCACGAGTCACTTGTTTAATAACACGCATAGACGTTCTCAAATTGTTTCTATCAATCGCTACGAAGTCTAGCATATTTAAAACATTTTTAACCATAAAAGTACTAAGAAGTTCTTGTTTCATAACCGCTTTAAATGGCTCTTTATGAGCTTCAAATAACACCAATGCATCTGCCAGACCTTGATGATTTGGAGTTAATAAGTAACCACTTTTTTCCGGTAAATTCTCTTGACCATAAATATGAATGTCAATACGAGATTTTTCATTGATTTTACAGATCATCTTTTGAATAAATTCAAATCGATCACGATAAGGGATAGAGTCTTTGTTTTTCTCACGACTCATGATGCCACATACCCAACCTGGTATTCTCCACCAAAGTCTACAAATTAACATAAGAATACGTTTCATTATTGATACCTCTTATAAATTTGTAATTCAAAAGTTTCAAATGGTTGCGTTTCAACCAATGTGTATCCATATCCATCAAAATCAGGGAAATATGTTTCTCCCTCATGATGTCCTTTAATTCTTGAAATCAACAATTGATCAGCAAGAGGTAAAGATTGTTTATAAATTGATGCACCACCCGATATATATAAATCTTCATTTTTGTTTTTGTATTCTTGAATCACGTCATCAAGTGATGTTCTCACTTCAACTCTGTCATCTTCAAATTCTTCAAAACTCACAACGATAGTATGACGATTTGGTAGTGGTCTTCCAATCGCTTTATATGTTGTATAACCCATTAAGATAGTTTTATGAATTGTTGTGTTTTTAAAATGCATTAAATCTTCTTTATTATCCCAAGGCATTCCATTTGACGATGCTTCTTTGCCAATTAATTGATCATCGTCCATTGCTACTATAATACTAATCATTAAACGCTCACCTTCCCTACTAATTTTCCATGACTATTATAGTCATCTATTTTTATATCATCAATAGTAAAATCAAATAATGATGTAACATCTTTATTTAATTTCAATTGACATAACTGTAGTGGTTCACGATTTATTTGTTCATTGACAACATCAAAATGATCTTTATAAATATGTGCATCACCAATAGTATGTACGAATTCTTTTGCCTCATACCCACACACTTGAGCGAGCATTTCAGTTAATAGTGCATATGATGCAATATTAAAAGGAACACCTAAGAAAGTATCTGCACTTCTTTGGTATAATTGACAAGATAAATATTTGTGGTCATGTGATACATAAAATTGCAAGAATGAGTGACATGGTGGTAAAGCCATATTGTCAACTTCTGCAGGATTCCATGCACAAATAATATGACGTCTTGAATCTGGATTGTTTTTTAATGAATCCAAAAGCTTTTGCATTTGATCAATCCCTTGACCATTAAAATCTCTCCACTGTTTACCATAAACTGGTCCTAGTTCTCCGTACTTTAAAACAAATGCTGAATCAGCATCACTATTTTTTATTTTTTCTACGAACTCTTCTAATGTTTCACCTTGATAGTCGTTTGACTTTTTATAAATTTCATAAGGCCATTCATTCCAAATTCTTACGTTTCTATCAACTAAGTATTTGATATTTGTATCTCCTTTAATAAACCATAACAATTCTTCTGCTATTGGACGTAAAAACATCTTCTTTGTTGTTAATAAAGGAAATCCTTTCGTTAAATCATAGCGTGTTTGATAACCAAAGACAGAACGTGTTCCTGTACCAGTACGATCAGCTCTATCTTCTCCATTATCTAATATATATTGACACAAATCTAAATATTGTTTCATATTTTTCACCTCTTGGATTTATTATAAACGATAACGCAAAACTAAACAATCAATAATATCTTTCAATATAGGATAATCTCTATTATAAAAAAAGAAGAATATCCCTATTCTTCTTGATGACTACATTGAATACGATAACGTTCCATCATTGCTTTAAAG
>CAMTOK010000006.1 GCA_947074115.1 uncultured Erysipelotrichaceae bacterium
CTATTCTTCTTGATGACTACATTGAATACGATAACGTTCCATCATTGCTTTAAAGATTTCACCATTTGTTGGTGGTGTATACGTTATAGCATTTGCGCCAGCCTCAATAACCTCTTTGATCGTTTCCTCAGTTGGTCCACCAGTCGCAATAATTGGGAAGTGAGGATCGATTTCTCTTAATGCTTTTATAATAGCGACTGTATTTTTACCACCAGAAACGTTTATAATATTTGCACCTGAATGCAACATTCTTTCTTCTAATGGTTCATCTAATGAGACAACAGTTAAAACAATTGGACTGTCTATAATTGTTGCTAATTCTTGTACAAATTTTGTTTTTGTTGGTGCATTTAATACAACAGCCATAGCACCATTTAATTCAGCGTCTAAAGCGATTTGTGTCACTCTAGGACCAGCAGTTGTTCCCCCACCAACACCAGCGAAAACTGGTTTTTGTGATACTTCAATAATTGATTTTGTAATTTGTAATGTCGGTGTAAATGGATAAACCGCAATGACAGCGTCAGCATTACAGTTTGCAATAACTGCAACATCTGTAGAGAAGACTAACGACTTAATGCGTTTTCCGTTAACAGTAATTCCTGATACATCATATATACAGTCTGGAACTTTGACAATATGTCTTAATTTTGATTCAACACTTGGTGTTTTTCTTTTCATACGATCACCTCTTACTTTAGTATAACTCATTTTTATGAATTCACCGTTAAATAATGATAAAGTGCACCAACTAAATTTGCATCATTCGCAAATTGACACTTTGATACTAACGGACGAATTGTTGCTTCAGAAATTGAATTCAATAGAAGATCAAGTTGTTTATTCACTTGTTCAATTAAATCCTCTCTTGCACTAATAGCGCCACCTATAATAATCATTTCAGGATCGTATGAATATTGAATATTAAAGATTCCTCTTGCAAGATTAAAATAGTATCTTTCAATTGCTTCTTGATAAATAGGGTTATCATTGACATTATCAAAGATATCTTTTCCATCTAATTCTTCCATAGGAATATTTAATCTTTTTGATACATAGCGAACAACTGAAACGGTTGATCCGACATGTGACCAAATTTTTAATACACCAGGTTCCTCTAAATCGTCCATTAACATAATACCAAATTCTCCACCATGAAGATGTTTACCTTTGTGAATTTTCTTATTTTTAACAACAGCACCACCAATCCCTGTTCCACTAACAATGAAACAACTGTCTTGCGTATCTTTTCCTGCACCTTTCCACACTTCTGCTAAGGCTGCACAATTGGCGTCATTTTCAAGTTCTACAGTAACTCCAGTTAATGATTCAAGATCTTTTTTTATATTAGGCCCATGAATATAAGGTATCGCACTCGCTCCTGCAATAATACCTGTCTCACTGTTTACAGCACCTGGGGCACTGATTGCGATTCCCTTTATACGAAGTCTTCGATCAACCAATTTTTTAATCTCTTGATACATCTCTTCTAATGTCTTAGGCAATAAAAAAGAACCACCCTCTTCTTTGTTTCCATCTTGATTCATATAGGCATATTTCACACTCGTGCCACCTAAATCAATACATAAATATAATTCCATAACGTCACCTCTTTCTTCCATTATAATTTGTTTTTTCTTTGATTGTAAATACTTTGAATAAATTTGAGTCATTTTAACAAATTCTTAACAAAATATAAACAAACTATTTTTCATTAAAACTCAATCTATAATGATGTTGCTTAATATAAATATTATAACATATATTTGTAAAACCCAAATAAACTTCAGTCGACAAAATAAAAAAACTTGGACTATTTTCTCACCCAAGTTCCATTATCATATTCATATTTTTCTTGTACATTATTTGTATAAACACCACTCTTCACATGAATCATTTGACTTTGAGGATGATATTTAAGCTCAGAGAATAAAGACATATCTATTCCATCAATCATACTTTCAAATAAATCAACCGATTCTATAACCAATTTACCATTCTTATATGTGTAATCATAACCAGCCAAATTCACACTATCAGGACTTGTATTGTTTTGTTTCACTTGAATCATAATTGAGTTTTGTAAATTGACTGTCGCTGTATCAATACGTGATTCAGTATAACCCAACTCTCCTAAAGCATCTAATACATCTTTTACAATCAATTGATATGCTTTCATTAATTCATTTATATTACTTTCGTTTGCTCCTGGGCTTGTAACCCACGTGTATTTATTTGTACCAAGATCTTCTAATATAATCATAGATTCATTTGGTTTAACCAAAACATATTTATTGTTATTTCCAAAAGAGACAACATATGAACCGCTCGGGATCACTGCCCCTGATGTTGTTGACATAGGTGCATGATAATAGGTAATCCCTGTCACCTTTAATTGAGCATACTCATTACCAATTGCGTCTAATACGAGTTCGTATAATTCATTATTTGTATCAACCTTTAAGTGATTTCTATTTTTAGCATAGTACTTTGCTTCTTCAACAACAGCACTTGTATACACTGAACGTGATGTAGACATATATCTCGCATCATCTGCTGTATTTAAATAATTTAATAGCGAAGGGACAGCAACGACAAGGAGGACAGCCAGTATAACAACGACAACAATGATTTCTATTAGAGTAAAACCTTTATTTGATTTCATAAAATTCCTCCTTTTCCCCTATTATTCCACAATTATACAAAGATTTCTATAGATTTTCAGAATATAAAAAGTAGAACCTTGTTCTACTTAATACACTCAATCACTTTTGTAAGTACATCTTCAAGGCTTCCATCATTTATTATATGCACATCACACATATTTAAATAGGAAGAATGCCTTTCTTTATGAAGTTCAAATAATTTATCAGGTCCATCTTTTAAAAGCGGCCTATGAGCTATATTGACATCTTCAATAATATACTGTGTTGGACGATCTATATATATAATCACACCTGTTTCCTTTAATACGTCAATATTATGGGGGTTCTTAATGACACCACCACCTGTAGAGATAATCACATTTTGATAACGAGAAACATCTTCACAACAAATCGTTTCTCTTTCTCTAAAATAGTTTTCAGAGATATCAAACATTTCTGGAATAGTCATGTTATATTTCTTTTCTAAATACTGATCAATATCTACGACTTCTCTGTTTAATCGCTTGGCAAGTTCTAATGCAATTGTGGTTTTCCCACAACCCATTAATCCAATTAAGACAATATTAGCTTTTTTCATAATGACCTAATATCCTTAATGTATTTGTATAAGCCTTAACATCTTCAATCATCATCAATATGTTTTGATCACAAAGATTGCCATCAAAATCAACATAGAAATAATACTCCCAAGGAGAGTGAATCAACGGTCTTGATTCAATTCGTCTCATATTGACATGATGATCATTAATGACTTTCATCACTTGATAAAGTGCTCCAGGAATATGATTCAATGTAAAAACAACACTGACACAGTTAGCGTGATCATTTTTTTCTAATTCTTTAGCGAAAACAATAAAACGTGTTTCATTATTAGATGCATTTTGAATGCTGTCTTGTAAGATTTCAAGATCATACAACTCACTTGCATAACGCGAAGCAATCGCCCCAAGTGTTAAATCCTGTGATTGTGCAACAAATTTAGCTGCCATTGCAGTGTTAGGATATTCTTTTTGTTCAATTGAAGGATGTTGATCTAAGAAATCACTTGATTGTAATAAACCTTGTGGATGTGAATAAACTTCCTTTATCGTGTCTATTGTTGCTCCTTTTAAAGCCATTAAATGTTGAGATATAGCTAAGCTTTGTTCATCAACAATAGAAAAACCATATTCTCTAATATAATCATAATTGTCACAGATTGCCCCCGTAGATGAATTTTCTAAAGGAACAATACCATAATCTATTTCATCATTTTTTAAAGCTTCGAAGACATCTTTAAATTGTTTATAATTCTTACGTTTTGTATGAGAAGAGAAATACGTATTTAAAGCTTGTTCAGAAAAAGATCCAGGTACACCTTGAAAACCAACAACAGCATCTTTTTTAGGTTCTTTTAATGTTATATCACCAAAATGAGGTGGCATAAAAGATGTTTGATAAGCTTTTGAAACATTCATTAAATCTTGAATAAATAAAGTCGAATATGGGATAAGAGCTTTATTTTTTATACGTAATGCATTCTTTTCAATAACTATTCTTTCTCTCTCTGGTTGAAAGACTGGTAAGTTTTCTTGTAATTTATATTCAATGACATTTTGAGAAACGTTCATACGTTTCTCAAATAAAGCCATGATTTGTTCATCGATTTCATCGATTTCTATACGGCATTGATTCAAATCTTTCATACGTGTAACATATCTAAAATCGCTAACGCAGCCATTGATTCAACAACGACAACTGCACGTGGGACGATACAAGGATCGTGGCGTCCAGTCACAGTGATTTTAGTCTCCTTCTGTGTTGTTATATTTATTGTGTCTTGTTCTGATGAAATAGATGGTGTTGGTTTAATACCTACTCTAAAGACGATAGGCATTCCATTTGTGATTCCACCTATAATTCCACCATTATGATTGGTTCTTGTTTTCACTTGATTTTGGTCATAGTAATAACAATCGTTTGCTTCTTTTCCTGTTAATGTTGAGATATCTTCCCCTACACCAAATTCAATACTTTTCACTGCTGGAATACTAAACATGAGTGATGACATATGTGATTCTACTGAATCAAAGAATGGATTTCCTAATCCAGCTGGAACATTTAAAATGGCACATTCAACCATTCCACCTACTGAATTTTGATTCATTCTTGCTTCTTCAATAGTGGCTTCCATCTCATTCATGATACCTTCTTTTAATGTTGGATACTGTGTTTCCAACATTTTTTCTAAGTCTTCTGTTGATAAATCAACATCGAATAAGTCATCTTGAACATGATGAATTCGTCCAATATGCGCACCAACAACAACTCCTTTTTGTTTTAATATTTGTTTTGCAACACTTCCAGCAAAAACAATTGGTGCTGTAATGCGTCCTGAGAAGTGACCTCCACCACGCACATCGTTAAATCCTTGATACTTTACAAATGCAGGATAATCACTATGACCAGGTCTCATACACTCTTTTAATAAAGAATAGTCTTTTGAATGTTGATTTGTGTTTTCAATCATGGCACATAAAGGCGCACCTGTTGTCACACCATCTAAGATTCCACTCATAATTTTCACTTCATCTTTTTCAACTCGTGGGGTAGACATTTTGTTTTGTCCTGGTGCACGACGTTTCATTTCACGTGCAATTTCATCCATATCTAATGTTATACCTGCTGGTAAATTTCCAATGACAATCCCTATTGCCTGACCATGGCTTTCACCAAATATTGATAATTCTATATTAGTCCCCCACGTTGCACTCATGATAAACTCCTCCCAATCCTTCAAAATGTTCCCAGAAACTTGGGTATGATTTTTTAACGCATTCTTTATGATCGATTGTGATATCACCAGTTGAACGTGTTGACGCTATCGCTTCCATCATTGCCATTCTATGATCATTATAACTTGATACAGATCCACCTTTAAAGCTATCCACACCTTCAATAATCATTTCGTCATTGATTTCTTCAATGTTTCCACCTAATGCTTTAATGACTTCAACTGAAGCACTTAGACGATCACACTCTTTAATACGTAAACGTGCAATATTTGTGATCTTTGATTGTCCTTTCGCAAGGGCACATGCTATCGCAAAAACAGGGATAATATCTGGACACTGAGAGCCATCTATTGTCGTTCCAACAAGTTCATCGACTTGAATCATATGTCCACCTTCTACTGGAACCAATGTACAACCCATTCTTTCTAAGATATCAATACCTTCTTTATCACCTTGTTTAGAATCCAAGTTTAAACCTTCTAAAATCACTTGATTATTGATCGCTCCAGCAACCAAATAGAAAGCTGCCTGAGAAAAATCAGCTTCTACTGTATAATCTGATGGTTGATATTCTTGGTGTCCTAATATAATAAATTCTTTATAATTGTTATTAATGATTTTAATACCAAATTGATTTAACATTTGTAATGTCAAATCAATGTAACCTTTTGATTCTAATGGTGACGTAATTTTAATAATTGAATCACCTTTTAATAGTGGTAATACAAACATTAATCCACTAATAAATTGAGATGAAACATCTCCTGGGATTTCAAAAACATCTGGTTTTAATTGTCCTTGAATATATAAATCAAGTTCATCTTCTTTATATAAATAAGCAACGCCTTGACGATCAAAAATATTATAATAAATATCTAGAGGTCTTTTTCCTAAACGTCCTTCACCAACAAAGTGTACATTTGCTTCATGAGCTATTGAAATAGGGACCATAAAACGTAATGTTGATCCTGATTCACAACAGTCCATTTCGCATTTATTTAACATAAATGTTGTTGTTCCATCGATTTCTAAATAATCTTCATGTTCAATAATAATTGTTCCTAATGCTTTCATACAAGAAATCGTTGATTTAATATCTTGTGAATACTCTATACCACGAATTAAACTTTGCCCTCTCGCTAATGAAGCACAAATAATCGCACGATGTGCCATACTCTTTGATGGTGGTACACTGACACGACCAACTAATGAATGAGGTTGTATTGTTATACTTGTCATATTAGACCTCCTTTAATACATCAATAAATGATAAATCACTTGGATATACAAATGATTCCCCAATTGTTTTTAATAAGACATAAGATAATTTTGCATTCATATTCTTTTTATCTAATGCCATTGCTTGTTTTAAATCTTTTGTTTGGACATGTGCCTCATATGGCAAATTATATTGAATAGCGATCTCTTTAATTTGATCCGCACATCCAACTTCACTTAAACCTTTTATTTCTGCCATTTTTGTTAATTGATACATACCAATACACACAGCTTCTCCGTGTGAATAATTTTCAAAATGATAATATTGTTCAATAGCGTGACCTAATGTATGTCCAAAATTAAGTAACATACGATCACCAAAATCATAAAGATCTTTTTCTACAACATCTCTTTTTAAGTCAACACAACGATAAATAATATCATCAATGTTTTCAAATAATTCTTCAAATGATGCGTATGATTTGATCTGATCAAATAATGATCGATCAAAGATACATCCGTATTTAATGACTTCTCCCATACCATCATGAATAAATCTTTGATCAAGTGTCGTCAGGGTTAAGGGGTCTATTAACACCATTTTAGGATGCTTAAATGCACCTACTAAATTTTTTCCTTCCGGTAAGTCTACAGCGACTTTACCACCAACACTAGAATCCACTTGAGCAAGAAGTGAAGTGGGAATTTGTACAAATGAGACCCCTCTCATATATGTGCTCGCGACAAAGCCAGCCAAATCACCAATAACACCTCCACCAAGTGCGATAATCAAATCAGTACGAGACAATTCAAATGAAAGCAATTGACTATATAAAGACGGTAATATATCAAAACGTTTGGATTGTTCTCCATGTTCGACTATCACTTCATTCACAATGTATTGTGAAGACAATTGTGTCTTTAATTTATCTCCATAGATTGAATACACTTGATCATCAGATAGAATCGCAATTTTTTTCCCCTTAAATACAGGTTGAATATACTCAAGAACATGATCTAAGATTCCTTGTTTTATATAAATTGGATAACTGTCTTTACCTAAATTGACTTTCATTTCCATAATCATTCTCCTATACTTCTTTACCTACGATTTTTGCGATCTCTTTAATTTGTGTAATTAATTCAGCATATTTACTTGGTTTTAGTGATTGTGGTCCATCACACATTGCACATTCAGGCGCATTATGCACTTCAATCATTAACCCATCGCAGCCTGCTGCAACTGACGCTTTCGCCATTGGTTCAACTAACCACCATTTTCCTCCTGCATGAGATGGATCAATAATGATTGGTAAATGTGTTAATTTCTTAACAACTGGGATTGCTTGTAAGTCTAATGTATTTCTTGTATATGTTTCAAATGTTCTTACTCCTCTTTCACAAAGGATAACATTTGGATTTCCACTTGCCATGATATATTCTGCACTCATGATCCATTCTTCAAATGTCGCTGCTAAACCTCTTTTTAATAAGATTGGTTTTGTACAACGTCTACCAACTTCTTTTAATAAATCAAAGTTTTGCATGTTTCTTGCACCAATTTGAATTAAGTCTACTTTTTCATTGAATTCATCAATGTACTCTGCACTCATTAATTCAGATACGATTGGTAATCCTGTTACTTTTTTAGCTTCTAATAAAATATCTAATCCTTCTGTTCCCATACCTTGGAATGCATATGGTGATGTTCTTGGTTTAAATGCTCCACCTCTTAAAAGATTTGCTCCTGCTGCTTTTGCAGCAATTGCGATTTCAATCACTTGTTCTTTTGATTCTACTGAACAAGGTCCTGCAATTAATGCTAAGTGGTCCCCACCAATTTTAACACCTGAAACATCAATAATAGAATCATCAGGATGGAACGCTCTGTTCGCTAATTTATATGGTTCACCAACATGCATTACTTTTTCTACAAAAGGTGACACTTCAATTTGACGTGGGTCGATACGCGTTGTATCTCCAATCACACCACAAATTGTGACTTCTTCTCCAATAACCAAATGTGTATCAAGTCCTCTTTGTTTGACTTGATCAACCACATGGTTAACATCAGTTTCTTTTACTTTTGGTTTAAATACAATAATCATTTTTCTTTTCCCCCTATATTTTCTACTGTATAAATAAAAACTCTCTCCTCCTATAAGGACGAGAGAGATATCTTCGTGTTACCACCTTAGTTTGTTCATATATTACTATAGAAACCTTATCAAGTACGCCATTACGGTACATACTCTTATGCTTTAACGTGCATTCACGGGCTAGCCTACTTTGTTTCAACCGCCTACTCCAAGATGAATTCAACTTTTTCCTAAGGTTCTTTTTCACCAACCAAGAACTCTCTACTCTTATTTCAAAGCCTACTCTTTCTTTTCATTGTATTTATATCAGTAGTTATGTTGCATTCATTTTATTAGATTAAAACGAATTTGTCAATGATAAATTTCTTATTGTCCTACATTTTTACCAACGATTTTTGCAATTTCTTTAATTTGTGTAATTAATTCAGCATATTTACTTGGTTTTAGTGATTGTGGTCCATCACACATTGCACATTCAGGCGCATTATGCACTTCAATCATTAACCCATCGCAGCCTGCTGCAACTGACGCTTTCGCCATTGGTTCAACTAACCACCATTTTCCTCCTGCATGAGATGGATCAATAATGATTGGTAAATGTGTTAATTTCTTAACAACTGGGATTGCTTGTAAGTCTAATGTATTTCTTGTATATGTTTCAAATGTTCTTACTCCTCTTTCACAAAGGATAACATTTGGATTTCCACTTGCCATGATATATTCTGCACTCATGATCCATTCTTCAAATGTCGCTGCTAAACCTCTTTTTAATAAGATTGGTTTTGTACAACGTCTACCAACTTCTTTTAATAAATCAAAGTTTTGCATGTTTCTTGCACCAATTTGAATTAAGTCTACTTTTTCATTGAATTCATCAATGTACTCTGCACTCATTAATTCAGATACGATTGGTAATCCTGTTACTTTTTTAGCTTCTAATAAAATATCTAATCCTTCTGTTCCCATACCTTGGAATGCATATGGTGATGTTCTTGGTTTAAATGCTCCACCTCTTAAAAGATTTGCTCCTGCTGCTTTTGCAGCAATTGCGATTTCAATCACTTGTTCTTTTGATTCTACTGAACAAGGTCCTGCAATTAATGCTAAGTGGTCCCCACCAATTTTAACACCTGAAACATCAATAATAGAATCATCAGGATGGAACGCTCTGTTCGCTAATTTATATGGTTCACCAACATGCATTACTTTTTCTACTGCAGCATCTACTTCTATTAACTTTCCATCGATTCTTGTTGTATCACCAACAAGTCCCACAATTGTTGTTTCTAATCCTTGTGATACATGTGTTTTTAATCCAAAGGCTTCTACTTTCTTTACAACTCTTTCTAGATCGTGATCACTCACTCTCGGTTTCATTACAATAATCATATTTTGTTCCTCCTCTTGTATAAAAAAAGTCCCTCCTCCATATAAGGACGAGAGAGACCATCGCGATACCACCTTAATTTGTTACAACTTCGCAGCTATAACCTCTTCGAGTACAAACATACTCTAACACGTTAACGGGTGTATCCGGGCTAGCCTACTGCATTTCAACCGCCTACTCCAAGATGTATTCGTCTCATCCGCCACATTCCTTTTCACCAACCAGGAATTCTCTACGCATTTTAGATAAGAGTACTCTTTCTTTTCTTTGTATTTATTGTTATTTTATATATCCTATGCAAAAATGTCAAGAAAAACACTTTTACTTTTCTAAGGTATTTTCTAAATATTGTTTTAATGTCTCTACATTCCCATCAAAGACATACCCTGTCATACCACAACTTATAGCACCTTTTATATTTATATCTATATCATCTATAAATAAACATTCACTTGCATTTAATAAATAAAGATCTAAAAAGTGATAATAGATTTCAGCATTTGGTTTTGTCTTTCTATGGATTGCCGATAAATAAATTCCATTAAAGACTTCAAAGAGGGGTAAGGTGTCTTTATATTCATCAAAGTGTGGATTCGTATTAGACAACAAATAGATCCTATAGCCTTTTTCTTTTAATCCATAGATCACCTGATCAATACCATCAATCATAGGACAATGTTTATACCAATAGTAAACAAGATTATAGACTACAGAACGATGATGTTCACCTATTCTTAAAACAATAGTATCAATGACTTCGTCTCGACTCATTGTCCCCGCATCATAAGCTAACCATTCATGAGATTGAAAAACCTCCTTTAAATAATACTCACAGTGATCACTAAATTGTGAAACCACATAATACGGATCCCATTTAATGATCACATTACCCATATCAAAAACTATATTCTTAATCATATAACACCCTCCTTATCTTTACCTTAAATATATAAAGAAAAACATGAACTTATGCTCATGTTAATCTTGTTCTACTTTTAAAATTTCTTTACCTTCTATAATTGTTTCTATATAAGATTTTGATAATGCGATAGATTCTAAATAAGGTTCCATAATATACATTCCATTTGGATTCACTGATGAAACATCACCCACAGTCGCGAGCGTTAATGTTCTTTGTGAAGCATCACCTTCTAAATGATAAGATTGAATATCCCATCCAGCCATATCACTTATTTGCATATTAATTAATGACTTCACTTCTCTTGCGGTCATATTTGTTTCAAAGCTCGATTGTAATGATGTAAAGACACCATCCATTTTGGTAATGATCGTTGGTGAACTACATTTTTTAATAATAGCCTTTAACATTAACATTTGATTTTGTCCTCTGACAACATCACCCTTTACAAAAGAATAACGTTCTCTAACAAAACATAAGGCTTGGTGTGCATCCATTTCCATGATACCTGGTTTCATTGTATATTTACCTTTACGTGTCGTAAAGATTCCTTCATCATTATTCTTAACTTCATAGTGTGGAATGTCTATTGTAATTCCACCCAAAGCATCAACTATACTAATAAATGATGTAAAGTTAAATTTAACATAATAATTAATTTCAATTCCTAAGAAGTTCTCAACAGTATCAATCGTTGTTGAAATACCACCTTTAGAACTGTGTGTTAATTTGTCTTTACCTATATTGACTCCATTTTGAATGATATCAACAAAGTAATCACGAGGAATACTTGTTAATAAGATTTGTTTCGTTGTTGGATTGATTGTTGCGATCATATTCACATCAGACAGTGCAAAATTACTAATATCACCTTCTTGATCCATACCGCTAATAAATACATTAAAAGCCTCTTTTGTGACATTGGCACTTGTTGCTTCAACACGTGGAACTGTAATTTTAACTTTATGTATAACTTTCGTTATTTCTGTAAAATCAGTATAAACATCATCATAAGATTCATAATCAACTGTCTTTATTAATAGTGAATCAACAGTACTTTGAAGCAATGCGTTTGATAAACTTGCATGATCATCATAACTTGTTGTATTCACATCACCTATGACATCTTCTATTTCTACTAAAGCACGATTTGATTGAATTGCATCATTAGATTGTGTCGCAATTAATTTCCCTTCTAAATCTTCTAATCTATTATAAGATGATTTTTCTAAGACAACGACACTGTATTCAATGACTTGATCTGCTCCCCCAGTTATTGCAGCAAGTAAATTCGATCCCTTTAATGCACTTAATGTCCCAATTGCTAGAACAACAATTAATAAAACTTGTACACATTTAAAAATTGATGCTTTAATTTGTCTTCCCTTTTTCTTATCCTTTTCTACCTTATATAACCAGATAAACAAAACAAAGAAAACAACAACTAATGGTATATAATATTTTAAAGGAAGAATCTGCAAATTAAACATGACAACAGCAAACAGTATTGTCATTAACATTGAGATAATAAACAACATTCTTCGTGATAATATAGCTTTCATAAACGACTTCATACTTTCCCTCACATTCTTGACATAATTATACATGACTTTATATAAAAAACAATAACTAGAAATTTAAGAAATTCTAAATATCTTCTTATTATTATATCAAATATTAATGAATATAAAAATAAAAGAGACAATTCAATGAATTGTCTCTTACATTTATTAAAGAATGAATCCGAAATAAACGATGAATAATACAACTAATCCCCAAACGATAGGTTTGATGTCTTTAGCTTTACCAGTACCAATCATAGCGACTGCATAAGTGATAAATCCTAAAGCAATACCATCAGAGATTGAATATGCTAATACCATGAAAATGATTGTTACAAATCCACTTGCTGCATAAACAAAGTTATCCCAATCGATTCCTTTTAATTGTTGTGCCATTAAAATCCCAACAACAACTAAAGCAGGAGCCGTAACAGCACTTGTTACTGACGCTAATAATGGTGAGAAGAAGATTGCTAAGAAGAACATAACACCAGTTGTTACTGCTGTTAAACCAGTTCTACCACCAGCTTCAACACCTGAAGTTGATTCTACGAAAGATGTTACTGTAGATGTTCCCATGATTGCTCCAACAACTGTACCAGTTGAATCTGCTAATAATGCTTTATCTAAGTTTTCTAAATCTCCATTTTCATTAACTAAGTTTGCTCTATTTGCAACACCTACTAATGTTCCAGCTGTATCGAAGAAATCTACGAATAATAATGAGAAGATTGCGATGATTGCTGAAGGATGAGAGAATAACTCTGAGAATCCGTTAAATACGCTACCAACTAAGCTAAAATCTAAGTTAGCTGATACAACAGCTGATGGTAATGAAGGCATACCTTCAACTCCACATAAACCAGCGATAATACCAACAACAGCAGTTGCTACTAAACCATAGAATACTGCAGCTTTTACTTTTCTAGCTAATAATAAGATTGTTAATAAAATTCCGAATACTGATAATAAAACAACAGGATTGCTTAAGTCTCCTAAAGCAACTTTAGTTGCTCCATCAGCAACGATAATATTTGCATTTGCTAAACCGATAAATGCAATGAAGAAACCAATACCAGCACCAATTGCTAATTTTAATTGTGCAGGAATTGCATTAATGATTGCTTTTCTGATCCCTGTTACAGAAATAATTAAGAAAATAACTCCTGATACGAATACACAAGCTAATGCAGCCGATGGGCTCATTCCGTATTGGAAACAGATTGTGTATGTAAATAATGCATTAACACCCATACCTGGTGCTAAAGCGACTGGGTAGTTTGCGACTAATCCCATAACTAAAGTTGCAACACCACTACTGATTGCTGTTGCTAAGAAAACACCTTGAACGCTCATTCCAGTTGCACCTAACATATCTGGGTTAACAGCTAAGATATAAGCCATTGCTAAGAATGTTGTGATCCCTGCAATAATTTCAGTTCTAACAGTTGTTCCTTTTTCTTTTAAATGAAACAATTTTTCTAACATTAAATTTTCCTCCCTATGAAAACACTAAGATTCTACATAATTTTACACCGTTTGACAAGCAAAAAATATCATATCATTGAATTTTTATATGAATAGAAGAACTCTTTCTTAATAATAGCGGTTTCTTCTCAAATTTAGGGATAAATTTAAGTTGATAATTAAGTCAAATTCACTTATTTTATACCTGTCAATTCTTAATATCATTAACATATTTAATATATATAAATCATTAATTAACAAAATATATGTGATTCCTAAGAATCTTGTTTCTTTCTAAGGATTTATAGAAAACAAGAAAAAGAGTCATGAATTAAAACAAAAATAAAACAGCAAATCTTAGATTTGCTGTTTCATTGTTAATCATATTTTTTATGTTTTACAGTTTTGTTTTCAAAATCAATGAAGATTTGGAATGCATGGTTTTTATCATCAGTATCCCAAAGTTCTGCAAATGTTGGTTCTACTTCAAAGAAGATTTCATCTTCTTCATGACTATATGCATTGTAGCTTCCCCATAAATATTTTTCATATGCTTTTTCAAAAGTACGATCAGGTTCGTCAATAACAAGACCTTTGTTATGAGCAATCCCTTCAACTTGAATACCACTAAAGCATAATGCTACTCTATTGTTTTTAAATAATTGTTGTGTTTTAAAGAAATTTTTATCTGTTTTAAAATAAATTCTATCATTATAGATTAATGCACTAATATTTCTTACCATCACATGATCATCTACACTTGACGCTAAGGCCATAATTTTAGATGGTTGTAATTTATTAAACATAAACTCGACTGCTTCATTGTATTCCATGTTGTTTTCCCCCTAGATAATGCCTTTTAAGGCTAATATAATACAAACAATAGTAACAGTTACAAATAATCCAACCCATAATAATGAATAGTTTTTCTTTTCATCACTTTCTGATTGAGATACAAGATTTGTTCTTCTTAATACTGTCACAACTGTTTTATATAATAACATTGTAATTCCAGCATTTAATCCTGATTTAATTAAGTTAAACGGAATAATACCAGGTAATAACATATCAACAACTGCTTCTCTTGGCATTTGATAATAGATTGGTGTTACAATATAATTCCAAATTGTCATTAAGAGTGTCATTAATAATACACCACTTACTAAACCAATAATTGCACCTTTTTTTGTATGATTCTTTTTATAGATATATGCTGCTAAACATGCAAATGACGCTGTTGAAATAACATTCATAATCACGTCAATATAAGTTCCACCACGAATAAACAATTCTAAAATTGCTGTTACGAAACTCATTAATAATGCTGCAAATGGACCATAAACAAATCCACCAATGACAATAATAATATCCTTTGGATCATACTTTAAAAATGGAACTGCTGGGACGAATGGGAATGAAATCATTATGTTTAAGATCATTGCTAATGCACATAAAATTCCAATCGTCGTAATTTCTTTTGTTTTTAAACTTCTCATAAATTCTCCTCCTGTAATAAAAAAACCTAGAACATAAAAAGGGCCTAGGAAAGTACAGAAAATGTCTTTTCTCATCCGGACTATAACCGTCGGTACTGGAATCACACCAGTTCGGCCACTTTCGTGGTTCATGGACTTTAACCATCGGTAGGGAATCGCACCCTGCCCCAAAGACTTTATTAAATTTTGGTCGATGAACATCATCTGTATGTATATCATACTTCATTTTTATACATTTGTAAACTAAAATGAACGAAATGTGGTAAGATAAGACAAGGTGATATTATGAAAGAAGAACATCCATTACAACCCATATATGATAAAAACTCAAAAGTTCTTATACTCGGTTCATTTCCTTCGGTCTTGTCTAGGGAAAATATGTTTTATTATGCACATCCCCAAAATAGATTTTGGAAGATTTTTGAGCATCTCTATCAAGTCACATTTCAAAACGATTTAGACAAAAAAGAATTCTTATTGTCTTCACATATTGCATTATGGGACGTCATTAAAAGTTGTGATATAAAAGGATCATCAGATAGTTCAATACATAACGTAATAGCAAATGATCTCAGTCTCATTATTCAACAAAGTCAAATTGATACAATTATAACTAATGGAAAAAAAGCGCATGAGCTCTATCAAAAGTATTGCGTTCATCAAACTGGTATAGAAGATATATGTTTACCATCAACCTCACCAGCGAATGCCATGTACAATCTCGATAAACTTATAACCTCTTATAAAATTATATTAGAGAGGACTCACTTCTCTAATTGAGTCCTTCTTCTAACACATTTAATTTTTCTATGATTTCTTTTTTAACTTCTATAGTTGTTAATGTGTCTCCAAATAAATATTTATAAAACAAACACCATTCACTATACGGGTAGGCCGTTTCTTCAATATTTTTTATACAATACAATAAGAATGGTCTATTAAGTGGATCTTTTAAATCTGATATAAAATCACACTCTTCAATCATATTAACAACGTCTTCAATGAGTTCCATTTTACCTCCTCAATTTGTAATTGATATCATGATGAATTGAATTCAATTACTATTTGTGTTAAAATAATACTGTTGTCCACGTAGCTCAGCAGGATAGAGCATCTGCCTCCTAAGCGGAAGGTCGGGGGTTCGACTCCCTTCGTGGACGCCATTTCTACAGATTATGACTGTAGTTTTTTTATTTGTTCATCATATAGAGAGGTGATCAAAAATGAAAATACTTATACTCTCTGATACACACAACTTAATACGTGAACAAGTGCGAGACTATTTACCCCATGTTGATTGTATTATTCATGCTGGTGATTTTAATTCACAAGCTATTCTTGATGAATTTAAATCTTATGCTAAAGTTTATGCCGTTGCAGGAAACAACGATCAACATTTAGAAGAACAATTACCTGAAGCGTTATTTTTCACTTTAGAAAATAAAACGTTTTATATGACACATATAAAACAAGCATTACCTAAAGATTTTCATATTGATTATTATATTTATGGTCATTCACATAAGTTTGAACATGTGGAAATAGACGGAACCGTTTATTTAAATCCAGGAAGTCCTGGCCCACGTCGTTTCCGTTTAGAACTGTCTTTTGTGATTATGACAATAGAGGATAGTATTTCAATAGAAAAAATAGTTATTACTCTTTAACGTTGTTCTAAATAGATATAAATAAACACAATAAGAAAACATATGGAAAGAACTTCCCAATACATCATGCTTTCTGTGTTTGATGATGGTAAAATACCAGTATTTCTATTTGAATTGTTATTCCACGCTGTGTTAATAATCATAGGATGTGTCACAAAAAACTCTGTTGTTTCGTAATATAATGATAATGAATTAACTTCACCTTTTGTATTTGAAAGCATCAAAGCTAATGTCTGCGTTTGCAATCCAAGTGAATCCTTAATATACACTTCATCCTTATTTTCTAAATACGAGTGAGAATCAAATAATAAATTCGATCCACTATTCACTTCATTCACTTGTTTTAAGTCAACATATTCAAACGCGCGTGTTGGTTCACTCATAAAAGTTAAAATCAAAGTGACAATAATCGTAACAATTAAAAATAGACTAAATATAACAGGTCTTCCTTTATTCATTTGTATCCTCCTCTCTTTTCGTCTCCATATATAATATGCCTAGATTCAAAAAGGGTGTAGTTATCAAGCCACTGTTCTTATAAAAAGAAAAATCTATCTTAACGATAGATTTTTTTTATAACATCTATAAACACTTCAATATTTAAAATTGTTTCTCTAGTAAAGAAGTGTTCTATTTTTTCAACTTGAACGAGTTCATCCTCTGAATGGTTGATCAAACATAAAAGTTCATGAAGCGTTTTATGCCGATACACAAGATATTCCCCTTCTTTGATCCCTTTTTCAGTTATAATAATATCTCTGTATTTTTCAAAGTATACATATCCCTTGTCATGCAAAGTATGAATAAGCTTTGTCGCTGATGAAGGTTTAACATTTAACTCTAATGATACATCTTTTACCCTGACACGATCTTGTTTTAAGTACAATCGATAAATCATTTCTAAATAATCTTCCATAGCTGGTGTTAACTCATTTTGTTCACATAATTGATATCCTTTAAGAGTGTAATAATGACTGTGATGTTCCATAAGTGTGTTCTCCTTTGTCACACATTTGTCCTTTTTGACATAATGTAAATTGGGATAAAAAGTTTCCTTATCCTAAAATATTAGAAAAGGACGTTATTATGAATCAATTCGAAAATTTAAATTGTCTCAACATCGGCGACAAAGGAAAAATTCTTCAATTAAATTCTACCGGCGCTATCCGTAGACGCCTCCTAGATATAGGTTTGATCAATGATACTGTAGTTGAATGTGTTGGGAAAAGCCCAAGTGGAGACCCTTGCGCTTATTCTATTCGTGGTGCAATTATTGCAATTCGCCATGAAGATTGTGAAAACATCATTATCGATAGACACCCTAAGGGGTCTTCATAATGGGACTCACAAATCAACAAGTTGGTATGAATGTTATTGACTCTGACTTAGAAATCGTTAAAAATTCACCTGATGATATTGTTGTTGCCCTCGCTGGTAACCCAAATGTCGGTAAGAGCACAGTCTTTAACGCTCTTACCGGAATGAATCAGCATACAGGTAACTGGCCTGGTAAAACAGTTGCCAATGCACAAGGTAGTCATTCAACTGATGAATTTGATTATGTTCTTGTTGATATTCCAGGAACATACTCACTTATGGCTCATTCTGCTGAAGAAGAAGTCGCAAGAAACTTTCTATGTTTTGGTGAACCAAACTTAATTGTTGTTGTCTGTGATGCAACATGTTTAGAAAGAAATTTAAACTTAGTTTTACAAACACTAGAAATCACATCACAAGTGATTGTCTGTGTTAATCTTTATGATGAAGCAATAAAAAAGAATATTCACGTTGATTTGGATGCTTTATCAAAAGAACTTGGTGTTCCCGTAGTGAGTACTGTTGCACGTCGAAAGAATTCACTCAATAAATTAACCAAATGTATGGATGATACGGTTAATAACCCTCCCCAAAATCAAAGCCGTGTTATCTATCCAGACGTGATTGAAGACGCTATTGCTATTGTTCAACCTGTTATTGAAGAACAATTTGGTAACAAACTCAATACACGATGGTTAAGTTTGAAGTTATTAGATCAAGATGACTCATTAATCCATGAAGTTAATGCGTATTATGAATGTGATTGTCTTGAAAACCCAGTATTAAAACAAGCACTAAAACGTGCTCAAGTCTTGTTAAAAGATAATGAGATATTTAATGATCAATTAAAAGATATCATTGTCTCTTCGATTGTAGAAAAAGCACAAGAAATAGCTAAAGAAACAGTTTCATTTGATCAATCTTCTTATGATAAGAAAGACCGTAGGTTAGATCGTTTCTTTACAAGTAAATGGACTGGTTATCCTATTATGATTCTATTATTAGCTCTTGTTTTTTGGATTACAATTACCGGATCAAATGTCCCTTCAACCCTTTTATCAAACTTTCTATTTGGTATAGAAGATAAGATAACGGATATATTTATGTATTTTAATGCACCTTCTTGGTTACATGGTTTTCTTGTTCTTGGAGTCTACCGTGTGCTTGCATGGGTTGTCTCAGTTATGTTACCACCGATGGCCATCTTCTTCCCTTTGTTTACACTATTAGAAGACTTTGGTTATCTCCCCCGTATCGCATATAATTTAGACAAACCATTCAAGAAATGTTGTGCATGTGGTAAACAAGCATTAACAATGTGTATGGGATTTGGCTGTAACGCTGCCGGTATTATCGGTTGTCGTATCATTGATTCTCCTAGAGAAAGATTATTAGCCATCATAACAAATAACTTTGTTCCATGTAATGGCCGTTTCCCAACATTAATAGCGATGATTTCTATGTTCTTTATTGGATCAGCAGGTTTGTCTTCATCAATCATCTCTGCTCTTTTATTAACTGGAATTATCTTAGTCGGTATCTTCTTTACCTTCTTATCTACAAAAATACTCTCAAAAACAGTTCTTAAGGGTGTGCCTTCTTCTTTTACTCTAGAACTCCCTCCCTATAGAAAACCACAAATAGGGAAAGTTATTGTGAGATCAATATTTGACAGAACGCTCTTTGTCTTAGGACGTGCAATTATTATCGCCATTCCAGCCGGTGCACTTATTTGGCTCATGGCCAATATAACTCTTGGTGATATAAGTCTACTTGCTCATTGTAGCAATGCACTCGATCCGTTTGCACGTCTCATTGGATTGGACGGTGTCATTCTCATAGCATTTATTCTTGGGTTCCCCGCTAATGAAATTGTCATCCCAATCATTATAATGGCTTATCTAGCACAAGGAAGCTTAATAGAATTTGAAAGTCTCGTTGAAATGAAACAACTCTTTGTCTTAAATGGATGGACATGGTTAACTGCATTAAACGTTATGTTATTTTCACTATTGCATTGGCCTTGTTCAACAACTATACTCACAATAAAAAAAGAAACAAACAGTTGGAAATGGACCGCACTCTCTTTCCTTCTACCAACTCTAACAGGAATTATTATTTGTTTTATTGTGACACAAATTGGGACATTGTTCTTATAATATAAACAAAAAGAGGTGTTTATCATGTTATTTCGTATAGAAATGACAGAGTCTAACACCCCTTTTTCTTTCATATTCCTAAAATTGTTAATACATATCGACATCGCGTTTTGAATATCTTATAATAAACGTAATTATCGGAGGTGATGCAATGACATGGATCAAGAAGTACTTATTACTTGGATTTTCATCGAGTCAAATTAAAGATGTCAGAGATGACCTTAATCGTGATAACTTATTGATTGCCAAAAACATTATTTACTTACTCATTGTCTTATTGTTCGGTATGTTACTCTTCTATCAATTACTTGATAATTTAGCTATAAGAAATATAATATGTTCTTTTGGTATCTTGTCTTTGGTTATTCTTTTGATTATTATTGATCAAACATTAAAATCTAATGTAATAACAACAATAAAAACAGATCTTTTAATATTAACACTCACATGGTTATGTTTTTCTACTTCTATTTATCTAGGAACATTTGCATCTCCCGATGCTTTGGCCGTTGCTCCGATATGGATGTTCTTCTTCATTATACTTGTATTTAATCAATTGCCTCAAAGCAATTTAATAACAATACTTGTTGCTTTTTTCTTATTTGCCTATTGTAGTTATTTAACAAAGGATACTTATAATTTCCAATATGATTGCTTACATGGTGCGACATCATTGCTTGCTTCACTTTATATGTCTTGGGTAAAATCAAAAATAAAAATCGAAAACCTTATCTCACTACACAATGTTAGGAGTAGTCATAACGCAGCTATTATGAGTTATTATGAACAAGAAAAAGAAGTTGTAGAATTAAGACAACGTGTTGATTATGATGAATTAACAGGCTTTTATAATAAAGATACATTTAGAAAGAAAGTGAGATCAATTATACAAGATCACTCTCATGAACAACATGTTCTTATTTGTTCAGATCTTAATCACTTTAAACAAATAAATGACTCGTTTGGTCATTTATTTGGTGATAAAACATTAAAAGGTACCGCTGATATGATACGTTCTATTATGGGACCTCAGTGTTTACTGGGTCGCTTTGGAGGAGATGAATTTGTTATGTTCTTTAGCGGTGTGACAGCACTTGAAGATATAGAGAAAAAAATCGAGTTACTCTCAAAAGAAAGTCATAAAACATATGATAATGGTAAAACCAAACAACATATCTCTCTTGCTCTTGGTTATAGTACTTATCCTCATGATGGGACAACTTATGCTGAATTGTTTGAGATTGCCGATGAACGTGTTTATGACAATAAAAATAGATATCGATAAAAAAGAACCTTTCGGTTCTTTTTTTAATGATCTTCTTCAGCACGGCATGTAGGATCTTTAACTTTATAATCAAAGTTCTTAAAGTATTGTACATTTTGTGGTGTACTGTCTGCACTAGGGAATTCAAATCCAGGATACTTAACAACTGGATTACTACGTTTTCCAACGTTATTTAAGAATTCATCAGATAAATTCAAACATGTTTTTACAACTTCATTAGGTGTCATGGCAATCCATTGAGCTAATGATATATCAGAGAAATGTTTACTATTGAAGACTTCTAAGAAGATTAATGGTTCATCTCCAATATTTTGTATATAGTGGAAACTTCCCACTGGTACATATCCAACATCTCCAGCTTGATAATTAAATGTTCTTGCTTTTGGTCCAGGTTTGAAAACAGTCATACGACCTTTTCCTTGAATATAATACTGTAATTCATCATTGTTAGAATGCCAGTGAATTTCTCTCATTGCACCTGGTTCTATTTCAACTAGTGCTGCTGCAATCGTTGTACATGCTGGGAAATTACTGTGGTCAAGAATTCTAACTGTTCCACCATCACCTTTTAATGGTTCAAGGTGAATCATTTCATGCTTATAAGTATTTGGAACTTTCCCTGTAGGCGAAGGGACAGTTTGTTCCTCTATTGTTCCAGTTGGTACAGGTTCTGTAATATAAACTTCTTTGTCAGGAATGTGTGCGAATTCACTTTCTGGACAGCCAAAGTTTGCTGATAAGACATCCATTGGCATATGTGAGAAGAGTTCTGATATAGAGAAAGTATTGTCTTCTGAATAGCTTCCCTTATCAAAAATTAATAAAAATTCTGTTCCTTCTTCTAATCCTTGAATTGAGTGGGGTATATTTTTGGGGAAGATCCAACCTTCACCTGGTTTACAGTCAGCGATAAAATTTCTACCCATTTCATCTACTGCTGTTACCCTAGCTGTTCCTTGTAAAACAAATGCCCATTCACTTTGTAAATGTGTATGCATCTCTCTTACACCAGGGGCCAAACACATATCGACGATAGCGAGTGTATCATCTATTGGTAATTCTCTTTGCGTCACTTCACGTGACCAACCACCAGCCTTTATAATCATATGAGAATCACTCATTGAGAATTTTAGGTTTGGCAACAAACCAAAATCTGTTGCTGGTGGGACAAGCATATCTGGATTTTGTCTGTCTCGTTCGACATTACGCGGACCCAAATCTAAAGCACCGGCACCATCACTTCGTATTGGTTCAGGTGTCGTTGCTACTTTTAACTGATCTAATTTTTCTTGCATTCGTTCGTGAAATTGTCTGTTCATACGGTTCTCCTTTTTTATTCATTATTCCGTATAAAGTGACAAATAAACAATTTCATTTAAAATATTTTAACTATTATTTATATTCTCTAATGCTTCAATAACATCCCAGCATACATAATCGTGATCCAATTGTAAACGAGAGAGTTGTGTTTTAACATTCTTCTGTAATCCTGTTAAATACAGCGTGACATCATCATGAATACATAACTTCAAACAATCTCTTAACTCATCAACTGCAGAGTCATCAATTGTAGGAACCCCGCGCATTGAAAGAATAATATAGGAATGATCTTTTAATAATGGTTTCATGCATCTTGTCAATTGACCTTGATTTCCAAAGAACATAGGTCCACTCACATATATAACCTTAATATCCTTATAATGATTAACATGGAAAGACAACTCTTCAGTGCGAACATCTCTGACTTCCATATCTAAAGAAATATTATTTAAAACAAATAAGATGACAGAGATAAAGAGACCCAACATGATTGAGATTGTTAAATCAAAGAATAGTGTTGATATAACAGTGACTAAGAATTGTGCTATTGGCGTTTTTACTTTTTGTTGAAATAATCTTTTAATTTGTTCCCAATTATTCATTCTAAAAGATATAACAATTAATACACCAGATAGTGCTGCTAAAGGAATTTGAGCTAAAAACGGACCAAATAAGACGATCGCAACAATAATTGTGATTGATTGAACAAAAGAAACGATTCTTGTTTTCCCATGAGTTTGGATTCCCATATTTGTTCTTGCTATTGCACCAGTTGTTGTAATTCCTCCAAAGAAAGGAATAATCATATTGGCGATTGCTTGTGAAAATAAGTCTTTATGTATTGTCGCATCACACTCTTTTTGTTTTGCTCCTGAGACAGAACATAATAATGTTTGTATCATAACCAGTACTGCTAATGATAAAGACGGAATCAACAGTTCAAAAACCTGATTGAAGTTTACTGAAAATAAAGACAATCTCACACTTGGTATAATTGTTGCTGAAATATAGCCAACTGTTGGTATATCAATATGAAAGAGTTGCGTTACGCATAACATAATGATAATGACACCTAAGGGTGCTGGAATTATCTTTGCAAATTTCTTGGGATATATTAACATACAGATCATACTGATAACCCCTATTCCAATTGCATAAAGTGAATATTGGCTTTGGTTAAATACAGATAAAATTTTCATAAATGCATTTTGTCCTGTAGTCGTTATCCCAAAAAAGTTATTGAGTTGTAATGTAAAGATTTGGATTGCAATTCCACCCGTGAATCCTAAAACAATATTAGATGGGATAAAACTAACAATCTTTCCTAACTTTAATAATGACGCTATTAATAATAAAACACCACAGAGAAAACAAGAAAGCAAAACTCCTGGTAATCCATGTGAAATGCCCACATTTATGAGAACTGCTGCCATTGCACCTGTTGGACCACTTATGACATAACCGCCACCTAGTGAGCCTACGATAAATCCAGCGAGTAAAGCCGTTAACAACCCTGTTGCTCCATCAACACCGCTACTTACCCCAAAGGCAATAGATAGTGGAATTGAAATAGCACCAACGCTAATACCTGATATGACATCCTTGATCAAATCTTCTTTATGATAATTATTAAATTCATTTCTTATATTTTGTATGTACGAGCTCATTAAATCACCTCAATTCACCATTATAGTATTATTTTTTCTAAATACAAGAAAAAAAGATATGCTATGATAGCATATCTCTAGATTCATTCCATTTTGTAATGAGATTATTGATATAATATATTGTCATTTTATCAAACCATTCCCCAGTGGCAATATCGACTAGACAATACATATTTTCATCTCTCTTTACTAAAGCTAATCCATAATCCTGTAACCCTTGATTTATTTCTACCTCTATATCCATCATCTATCCCCCTTCCTTCATTTTATGTAATAAAACAAGTATTATGTAAAATAAAATATGACAAAAAAACCTACTCTTCAGTAGGTTATTGTCCAAAAGGTTCACCATCGTTAGATAATGCGATACCAGGTCCATAAGGTCCATAAGGCCCGTGTGGTCCGTGTGGTCCATGTGGTCCGTGTGGTCCGTGTGGTCCGTGTGGTCCGTGTGGTCCATGTGGTCCCGGTCCAGGCCCATAAGGCCCATATGGGTTATAAGGTCCATAAGGATTATATGGATAAGGCATAGGTGGTGGTGGTGGTGGTCCGTAAGGGTTGTAAGGTCCTGGATGATATGGTGGATACATAAGATCCCAGAACAAATCAGTTACCAATCCGTCACGTTCTTGACCATTAATATTGTTATAATTGTCCAATTTCTTTCACCTCCGTATACTATATGTCAAAATGTCATGGGTGTTTGGGCGCAAAAAAAGTTAATACTAATTCGTATTAACTCTTTCTCCATTTTGTTTTACTATTTTTCCTGGCACCCCGACAACGGTACAGTTTGCAGGTATATCTTTAAGAACAACTGAACACGCACCAACAATAGTATTGTCACCAATGGTTACATTTCCTATAATTTTCGCACCAGCTGATACCATAACACGATTTTCTAAAGTAGGATGTCTTTTCCCACAATCTTTACCTGTACCAACACCACCTAATGTGACACCTTGATACAATGTACAATCATCACCAATGATTGTTGTTTCTCCAATAACAACACCCATCCCATGATCTATAAATAATCTTTTACCGATAATTGCTCCTGGATGGATCTCAATTCCAGTTAAAAGTCTTGAAATTTGACTTAAGAATCTTGCTAATGTTCTTAAATGACAATTCCATAAGAAATGATTAATTCTATGAAAAAACATTGCATGTAACCCAGGGTAATTGAGAATAACATTTAAATAATGACGTGCTGCAGGATCCTCATCACGTATTCTTTTCATTAAAGTCTCTTTCATTTGTTCACCTCTATCTTGTTTAATTTAAACACATTATGACAAAAGAAACAAATTAAGTAATAATATTTTTATCATCTTGATCTTCAAGAGTGAGTTCTTTCCTATAGAATCTCAAGAACATTATACTTGTTACTAAGGCCGCTAATAAGTCAGAGACAGGTTCTGCAAGCAAGACTGAGAAGACCATTGAGCCTTCTTTAACATGACCTGCAACCATACTTCCAAAGTATGAAGCGAGTGGTGTTTGTCCAATAACAAAAGGTAAAATATAAATTAAAGGAATTAATAATACAATTTTTCTTAAGATAGCCATTGATAGTGATATCTTTGCTTGTCCCAAAGCCATAAATGATTGTTGACATGCGATTTGGGCACCAAAAGCAATAACACCAAATAAATATATACGTAATGCCCAAGATGCAAATTCAATCGTTGCAGGATCATTTGAAAACACTGAAGCAAATGTTGGTGCGAAAATTAACATCGATACACCGACAACAAATGAGAATCCTAAACATAGTTTAAAGACAAGCTTAAATGTTTCTCTAACACGCGTATATTGTTTAGCTCCATAGTTATAACTTAAGATTGGTTGTGCACCTTGACATAACCCTTGTAATGGCATTAGAATCAACATCCAAAGACTTGCGAGTATTGACATTGTTGCAATTGCTGTTGTCCCACCATATAAAGACAATTGATTATTAAATGAAATTTGTAATAAACTTTCTGTCGCATTCATCACAAATGGAGATATCCCTAATGCCATAATCGCAAAAGCAACTTTTTTAGAAGGCACTAAATACTTCTTGTTGATTTTTATAATACTTTGTTTACCAAATAAGAATTTTAATACCCAAATTGCACTTACACCTTGAGCAATAATTGTTGCAAGAGCAGCACCCTGTACCCCCATATTTAAACCAAAGATAAAGATTGGATCTAAAATAATATTTAATACTGCACCTAAAACGACAGTTACCATTCCTTTTTTGGCAAATCCTTGTGTATTGATATACGGATTCATACCTAATGTTATATGCACAAACACTGTTCCTAATGCATATATGTTAATATATGAAATTGCTAAGGCAAGTGTCTCTTCATTTGCCCCAAACAATAATAATAATGGCTCTTTAAATAATAAAATAATAACTGATAATATGATTCCTAACGAGACAAGTAACACAAAGCTATTTGTCATTATTTTCTCAGCTTCATCTTTATTTTGTTCTCCTAGTTTTATTGCACATAAAGGCGCACCACCTGCACCCACCAATTGTGTAAAAGCTGTGATCAATGTCACGATAGGTAACGCCACTGACAATGCTGCCATTGCAGTTGTTCCACCCGTCATTTGACCAATATAAATTCTATCTACCATATTGTATAAAATATTAACGACTTGAGCGATAATTGAAGGAATCGCAAGTGATATTAATAATTTAGGTATTTTTTCATAACGTAATTTTTGATTTTCTCCCATATTAAATGAAAAAGACATATAGATGTCTTTTTTCCTTTCCTAGTTTAACGGATACCAAACATTCTTTTGGTAAGTGAGTAGACACCTTTTTGAAGGTGTTGTTCAATAAATGTTGTTTTCTTCATAAAGATACCAAACATTGTTGAGGATAAGCTTTTATAGAGTTGTGGTTGTTTCTTTTCTAAATCACTCCATAATTTTTCTTTCTTTTGTTTAGAAAGTGCACTACCTTCTTTATTTAACATTAAAGTCGTTACACAAACCATCATACCAAGATACTTCGTCATGTAATGACGGAGTTTACGACTCTTCACTGATTGAACTTCATAACTATTAATAATAACGTGAGTCATTGTTAATTGTTCATCTAATTTTTTTAATAAACATTTTTCTTTTAAACAATGTTCATCCCCACTAATATCATAATGATATAAATCAACGTTCATATAATACATCGTTGTAATACATGGTAAAGGGACATATGCAAACATATGACCAACATAACGATTGTGTTTAGGTAAACGCATACCTACATTTCGTAATAACTGTGTTCTATAGATCATACTTGATATTGACAAGTGAACATGTGCTGGTGTTTTTTTAACATCATACCATCTAAATAATCTTCCTTGTGGGAAGTATTGTTTCATTGAAATAACTTCTCGCTTTTTAGCAAGATCTTTTTCTAAAACAAAGTTAGTGAGAAATAGATCTATTGTTTCTAATTTTTCATGGCAATCTTTAATAATTTCAATAACTTTTACTAGTGATGATTGATCCAGCCAATCATCACTATCGAGGACTTTAAAATAAAGACCTGTTGAGTGTTCTAATCCAGTGTTGATTGCTTCACCATAACCACCATTCTCTTGAGATACAAAACGAATAGCCTCAGGATAAACGCGAGCATAGTCTTGACCTATTTGAGATGTTTGATCTGTTGAGCCATCATCAACTATAATAATCTCTATATCTTCTTTCATTAAAAGACAAGATTCAATAGCTTTTTTCATATGATTTTGAGAGTTATAACATGGAATAACAATTGATAAATATTTCATTTTACTTCTCCTTATTTCTTAAATACATCCATAATGGTGTTTCTGGATTTAAGTCATGATTTAATGTTTTCTCCATCCAAATCATATCAATCCATTGGTTAAACTTATATCCTGTATTTTTAAACAAAGCATTTTGTTGAAACCCGTACTTTTGATGAAAAGAGACACTCTTTTCATTTGGTAAAGCAATACATGCGTAAAGTTTTTGAAATCTCATAGATTTTAATTCAGCAATCAAGCAATCATAGAGGTGAGTCGCTATACCACGGCCATGTTCTTTATGGTCTACGTAAACCGATAATTCACATCCCCATTGATATGCCGCTCTATTTTTATAAACACCTGCATAAGCATATCCAACGATTTTTTGATCAACAAGTGCAACATAGTAAGGATAGTTGATCAGCGTTTGAGTGATTCTATTTTCCATTTCTTCTAGAGAGGGAACATCGTACTCAAATGTTATTGTTGTTTCTTGTACATAGTATTTATAAATATCTCTTATTTGTTTTGCATCTTGCTTATTTGCTAATCTAATTTCCATAATTTCCCCTTTACACTATACCTCAATCTATCTCAGTGACTGAGTTATTTTTAAATATTGAAAAAGATTATTTGTCATTTAATAGTTGAATGTATTCATTTTCATGAATAATTCTTAAATCTTGACCTTGTTTAATGAGTGATAAAGCTTTTAAAACTTTCTTATTTCTTTTCCCAAAGCGTACCTTATGGTACCCTTTTTTTCCTACAACAAGTAAATCTGTTTGTGTACTGACTTGATGAGTTGCAATAGCACTTGCATTCATTGTCTTTTCTTTTAATAATTCTTTTGAATAAGATAAATCACCAGTAAAACAAACTGTTTTATGATATAAAGGTGTTCCCTTTCTATTTGTCATGTGTGAGAGTGTGATGACACTATCAGGTGATATAATATTACGATAGTAATTCTCTTTAACTTCACCAAATTCTAGATCTAATTGCTCATGCAATTGTAGAATATTTGAACAATGACATTTGTCTAATAAATGAATTAATAACTCTGCGCATGCCACTGCATCTTCTAAAGCGTGATGACACTTATATTCATAACCGATCATTTCACATAATGAAGGAAGGTTATATTTTGTAAGCTCTGGATATAATGCATGCGATAAGACATGTGTGCATGACATATAAACATGTGGATAAGGAATATGATACGCATCCATAACTTTACGTAAAGCAAGCATATCCCCTTGTATATCATGAGAAACCACTATCGCATCTTCAAAATAATGTTTGATCTCTTGCCAGACTTGATCAAATGGTTTTTCTTTTAGTAATTCTTTTTTTGTTATTTTATGAACTTTAAAACGATAAGGATCAAAATTTAAATTCTCTGGTTTTATTAATGAATAGTAACGAGAAACAATTTCTTTTCCTCTCATTTCTACCAAACCAATAGCACACATACTTGCTGGATCTTGATTTAATATTTCACAATCAAAAACGATCACTTTTTGACTCATTTAATTCCAACCGATGCCTTTGCAAGTTGATCTGCTTTTTCATTATAATAATCACCACTATGTGCTAAAACTTTTATAAATTTAACGTGAATCTTTGTTCTCGCAACATCTATGAACTTTTGATAAGCCTGTGTCCCTTTTTTATTGGCTTTCCATTCATGATTTGCCCACTTTTCGATTCCTTCATAATCGTAATAAACACAAATGTAATCATATCCTTTATCAATAGCGTATTGAATCGCCACTTCACTACCTATGATTTCTCCAGCAACATTTCGCATAGATGCCATATCTTCATCTTTACCATTACCCTTAGTTTCTAAAATAACTGTTTGCCCTTCTAATAAAACACAACCATAACCATATTCTTTTGTTTTAATATTATAACTTCCATCAACGTAAGCCACTAACCCTTGCCCTGTTAATGGTTTTTCTTTGACTTCTTTGATATATTCCTTAGCTTGATCTAAAGACGTAAATGATTTATATACAGCCCCACTAAATCCTTTGATTTGTTCTTCACACTCTTTCCATGAAAGATAAATTCCTGCCTGTCTACCCCTTTTTACAGCATAGTATTTCATCATTCACACCTCCTTATTTACTAGTACAGTTATACCATAAACACACTAAAATTACAAAGATTTCTCTCTTGTCAAAACAGATTTGTGTATACTCTTCACTCTCGTATCATATTTATAAAAGGGAGATGATTTCTATGAAAACCTTATTTATAATCAATCCTCAATCAGGAATGAAAACAATTCAAAAATCTTTAGATCATATTATTGGTCAATTGGTTTTAAAACAAATCATACAGACAATCGATGTCTTTTATACACAACAAAAAAATGATGCAAAAATAAAGTGCGAATCACTAAATCAAGATGATTATGATTTAATTATAAGTGTTGGTGGTGATGGTACATTAAATGAAGTGATCAATGGAATGATGAACGCTCATCTGTCTATACCACTTGCCATATTAGCCGGTGGAACGGTCAATGACTTCGCTAAATTTTTAAACTTACCAACACACCCACAAGAATTTATCGACATGATTCAAGACTTTCATACAATATCTGTTGATATTGGACAAGCAAATGACTCCTATTTTATCAATGTCATCGCTGGAGGGATGTTTAGCGACATTGGGTATGCAGTGAGTCAGGATCAAAAAGAAAAACTCGGTTCCCTTGCCTATTACTATAATGGGCTTATGCAGTTGCCTTCTCAACTCGCAACTCAATTTCATTTAACAATCGAATCAGAGAACTATAATATACATGAAACAAGTAAACTCTTTATGATTACCAACTCATCTCATGTCGCAGGTATTAAGGATTTAACACCACGTGCAAGCATACAAGATGGACTGTTAGATGTTTTTGTCATTAAAAACTGTTCTACAACAGATATGATCGCTTTGGTTAAAGATTATACTTTATTTGATCATACTGAAAATCCTTATGTTCATTATTTCCAAACAAATGAATTGTCGTTATATAGCGATGATTCACTCATCTATGATATTGATGGTGAACGTGGTGAAAGATTACCAATACACATTCGTGTTATTCCTCAAGCATTAAAAATTCTTGTTCCCTTAGAAAAGAAAAAACCAACACATTAGTGTTGGTTAATATGGGTTTTTAGGAATAATGATTGCCCCTACTAAGTATGCTAGTAATCCTGATCCCATTCCAAAGATTAATGCAACTGCGATTAATCTTACGATTGTTGGATCAATTTCAAAATATTCTGCAATACCTCCACAAACACCAGCAATCATGCAATCCTTATTTGATCTATATAATCTTTTCATATTCTAATCCTCCATCCTTAATGTTATTGAACCTAGTTTATTATCTACTGATAATGATTTATACCCAGTCCCTTTACTTATATTGTTAACAATTCCAGCGTAATAATCTCCGTTAATTTCTGTTTGTCCACAAGTTAACTGTATATCATAATTATAATGACTTATACCACCTACAAGGGATCCAGAGAAGTTACCCATATAGTTATTAAACTCTAATTCATCAGCCTCTACTCTCGTCATTTGAACTGACGACACCTTAGAACTCACTTCTATAACTCTTCCTACTATTTTATTCAATTCTACTGATGAAGCGGTGATATCCATCTCGATATCATTCGCTTTTAAATTTGTCACACTTGATGATCCAGCAGTAAGATAAATATTTGCCTCATCAAACACATAACCTGTTGGTACACTAATTGTTATTTTTGTTTGAGTCCCTTTTGATTGTACAATTTTGTGTCCTTGATCAATGATTAAGACATCGTCTGATTGATACATACTCAAATTTATCGGTGCTTGTTTCATCGATACCCTGATTCCACCATCAAGATTGTGTTCAGTAAATTCAATAGAAGCATTTTGTGATTTAATTTCTATATCATTGATATTGTAAAACACTTGTTCCTGGACATCATATCTTTGGACGTCACTTTCAAATGTAAAACTATATCCTCCAGTTGCAAATGTATCAATCATTTGTGATATACCCCCCAGGGCAATTCCTGTTATGATCATCGCTATAGCGATTAAACTGACAATTCCACTCTTTTTCATGCTGGTACCTCTCTATTCACTAGCTTTGAAAAGAAATCAACAACCCATCTCACAACTGTTGGAATTGCTGTTCTCACAAACCAGAACGATACTTTAGCACACACATTTGCGAGAAGAAGTACCAATATACCACAACCTATTAAAATTAATCCAGCACCTGTTTGTACAAATAATTGTAGTGCCCCTAGAACTATAAATGTAATAGCGACAATATAGAATGCTATTGCTATAACAAATGCTGCAAATAGCACACCTAACACTGCCATTAATGAACCAAATCCTATGCCAAACACTGCTCCTAACGAACCTAATGCAAATGCAGATAAAGGTATACAACTAAAGATTAATAATCCTATTAATATGATACGATCTCTTGTTTCTAAAGAACTCCATTTCTCTTTGTATGATCTTTTTTGTTTTGGAGAATCAGCAACATCAATAACTTCGTATGTTTTTCTATAGTCTGAATTATTTAATCCATCACTACCAAGTTCAATTGTTTCTTCAAAGTGACCTGATAAACCACCTTTTATAATAGCTGAAACACTTTCCGGTGTCCCTATCAATTGAGTCACATCATCTTCTTCACTCTCAATTGCTTCTTCTAAATATGATGCATAATAATCTAAAGCTTCTTGTCTATCTTCTAAACTCAGATCCATCAGCAATAAGTCTAACTCATATAAAAACTTTTGTTTAGTCATTGCCTTTCCCCCCTTCAAATAACATGTTTATTTTTAATATATATGAATACCATTCTTGTTTATACATATTCAACTGTGAACTTCCAGTTGGTGTAATGCGATAATAACGTCTGTTTCTTCCTTGAAATTCTTGATCATAACTTTCTAAACACTGATCTTTCAACAATCGTCTTAGTACCGGATAAAGTGTTGATTCACTTACTGGTATAACTGCCTGAACATCTTGTGTTATTTTATATCCATATGTGCCTTCGCTTTCTCTATTAACAACTGATAAAACAATTGCATCTAATAAAGCGGCTCCTGTATTAAATATCATGCGACAACCCTCTCTTCATATAATACTATACGCCGTATAGTATTATATGTCAACAAAAAAAGGAGATTATTTTTCTCCTAAGTTATCAAAGTATTGTGCTAAAGCATAATACGCTGGTATTGTAACAAACACGACCCACGCTTTACCCCAAAGTGATCGATCACTAAATCCTAAATATAAATAGATCATTGTGATAAAGACAGGGTATGCAAAGAGAGTCATTTTTCTCTTTTTAATTGCTAGAAATAAACTGCTTACGACTGGTATTGTCATTAATAAAATTGCACCGATCATGTATTGTTGAAATATAAACATATAAAGTAATATTGCGGTAACGAGGACAATCCCTATTGGAAATGCTGATGTTTTAAAGAAACGTCCACACTCAACTCTCTCTCCATCAGTAACAATTCCATCTTTATCTATTTTTATATCTCTAGAAGAATCTTTAACTTTAATCCCCTTCCAAGTTACATGAACTTCATCTCCATTATCATCCACTACGTGAACTCCATCGAAACCAACATGAACAAAGTCACCTTTTTGTTTTGTTTCAGTCTCTTCTTCTTTTGGCATTGCAGTTGGTGTATGAAGCAGTAAATCATCTAATGAAATTCCATATAATCGAGCAAGTTCAATTAAATTATCAGTGTCTGGTGATGCTTCTGCTCTTTCCCATTTACTAATAGCTTGTCTACTGATCCCTAATTGTTCTGCGAGTTGTTCTTGAGAAAAACCTTTTTCTTTTCTTAATTCTAATAATTTATTTGCGATTTCAATATTCATATATTCATCCCCTTTTCTATCCTCAGTATATGTTATATTTCTTGGTTGCGCCCACCAATTTTAGTTTGAACCATGTAAACTATTGGTTGCGAAGCCCAATATATAAACAAAAAAGAGATTATCTCTCTTTTGCCAGTTTTGCTAAAGCGAGTGCACCACACACACCTGCATTATCACCTAAACCTGGTGATACAATATAATTATTTATAGCGTCTGTTGTTATTTCATCTTTTTGAACATAGCCATGTAATCTTTCTTGAAGGTATTTATAAATCATTGGGAACAATTGTTCTTGATGCATAACACCACCACCTAAGATAATTTTCTTTGGTGAAATTGTTAAGACATAGATAGCCAATGCTTGAGCAATATACCATGCTTCTAAATCCCATGCTGGGTGGTCAACAGAAAGTTCACTTCCTTTAACGCCCCATCTTTCTTCAATAGCTGGACCTGCAGCTAAACCTTCAAAACAAGTTCCGTGGTATGGACATTTCCCTTTATAAGGATCGTCTTCTCTTTGTGTTAAAGTCATATGTCCCATTTCAGGATGTAATAATCCATGAACAAGATTTCCTTCAACGATCGCACCGCCACCGATACCAGTTCCAATTGTTAAGTATAAAACACTATCTAATCCTTTAGCTGCACCAAAGTAAGCTTCTCCTAATGCTGCACCATTTACATCAGTATCAAATCCAATTGGTAACCCTGGATAGTGATCTTGGATAGCCTTAACTATATTATAATTTGACCAACCTGGTTTTGGTGTTGTTGTAATATAACCATATGTTGGACTTTTTAAATCTGGATCTATTGGACCAAAACATCCTAATCCTAAAGCATCAATATCTTTCCCATCAAAGAAATCAAAAATACGTTGTGTTGTTTCTTCTGGAGTGGTTGTTGGAAAAGCATCTCTTTCAATAACTTGTCCTAATTCATCACCAATCGCAACAACAAATTTAGTACCACCTGCTTCAATAGCGCCTAATCTCATTTTTCTTCCCCTTTCAATTGTATGAGTTTGTCTTTAAATCCATTTAAGATTGTAATACGTGCATCAATAGCGTCTTCCTTAGATAAACCTTCTACATCTTTTAATGGATATTCCATACCTAGACTTTCGTACTTTACAACTCCCATTGTATGATATGGTAAAACATCTAAAGCTTTGACATTTTTCAATGTCGCTATAAATTCACCTAAACGATACAAGTATTCATCGTTTTGGGTATAGCCAGGAACAACAACATGTCTGATCCATAGATCAACACCATATTTATCTACATATTGAGCAAATTCTAAAATTTTATCATTTTTTTGAGCTGTTAATTCAATATGTTTCTCTGGATCGATATGTTTAATATCTAACATAATGAGATTTGTTGCATCTAATAAACGATTTAATTTCTTTAAATATTCAGGATTGTCATTAAATGTAATTCCTGATGTATCTAAACATGTATGAATATTTCTTTTACGACATTCTTCGAACAATTCAGTAACAAAATCTATTTGGAGAAGTGGTTCTCCACCTGTACAGGTAAGACCACCATTTTTGTAAAATGCTTCTTTTTTCTTATATTCTTCTAATATTTCTTCAACTGACATTTGTTGACCAGTGTTCGGTTTCCATGTGTCTGGATTATGGCAATAAAGACATCTCATTGGACATCCTTGAGTAAAGACCACCAGACGTATACCTGGACCATCAACTGTACCACAACTTTCAATCGAGTGTATATATCCTTTCATTGTGACACCTACTTTCCCATGTATTCTACCACAAAAGGGAAATCTTAACACTTATTTTGATTGATAAAGTGAAAAAGAAAGTGCATTATGGTTCAAAGTTTCACTAAGCATACTGTTTAAGTATGAGACATAGAAACCGAGTTTCTCTCCTTCTTCTAAAAAGAAGTATGGATAACCTTCCATTGACATAATTTCATCCTTGTGATCAGCAAGCGTTCCACCAAAATAATAGAGATTGGTTTTAACCAATACATCCTTCATCTTTTCTCTCACGTCTTCATCAGTAATGGCTTCAAATGATTCTTCAAAACGATTTGATGATACCATTAAAAAATAGTCATTAGATTCAATATCAGTCTCTATTTGTTGAGTATAATAGTTCACATTCCCACTATCAATCTCTAAAACGCCGTATTGAAGCGGAGCAACAACGAGAGATGATGTGACAATGTCATAGATTCCATCTATTTGTTTAATGTTCTGAGCGTGAATATGCCCTGTTAACGTAAATTTAACACCATACTGATTTAATAAGTCTACAAATCTTTGATTATCTCTTAATGTATAACTTGAATTTAAAAGTTCATTATGATCAGTAATATTATGATGAAGTGAAACAAGAGGAATACGTCCTTCTTTTTGAATAACGCTTAATCTTTCTTCAATCCATTCATAAGTACTTTCTGATATTTTTCCACCATTATCTAGTGCACTTCCACTTGTTAATGTATGTGTATTAGAGTCTATTAACAAAAGACTATATTGAGAATTTATTTGTATTTCATAACTTAATGATTCTGTATGTGTACTCGTTGATAAATGATAACCTAAATTTTTATATAGATTTCTAAATTGTTCAACAGATGTATTCTCAACCTTGAAATTATTCTCTTTACCATATCCTTTAGTAAATATATTATCTATATCATGGTTTCCTGGCATAACTGCCACTTCAATACCATAATCATTTAATACACTTAATCGTTTCGCCATTTCTTGATGACTTCCATATTCGCCATTCAATGTTATATCACCCGTAATCAAAAGGAGATCTGGTTTCTCTTTAATCACTGATTGTATGAAATCATCCATAATTTGATCACCATAAGTGATCATTTTTCCATCACCCATCGCGACATAGTCTTCATACCAATCGCATTCTTCATAATATTCTTTTAAATAGTAATGCATATCAGTCGCAACTATAATTTTTATTTTTTCATCCTCTGTGACAACTTTAGATTGACACCCACATAATACCAATATAAATATAATTAATAATTTTTTCATATCCTCACCCTAAATTCATTATATCAATTAATTCCTAAAACAAAAAGAAAAAGCGCCTAAGCGCTTTTCATTTTACATTGCATCGTGGAAAGTACGATTAATTACATCATCTTGTTGTTCTTTTGTTAATTTAACAAAGTTAACAGCATATCCAGATACACGAATTGTTAATTGTGGATATTTTTCTGGGTGAGCTTGTGCATCACGTAATGTATCTCTGTTTAATACGTTTACGTTTAAGTGGTGACCACCTTTTTCTGCATAAGCATCTAACATACCTACTAAATTATCAACTTGTTGATTATTTGTCATAATAGTTCCCTCTCTTATTTAAATTCGTCAACCATAATATTTGGAATCTTACAAGCAGTATCACCGCTGTCACAATCCATTTTTGTTAAAATGTTGACTTTCTCTATTTCTATATGCTTAGGGTTGTTCACTTTAATGTTCATATGTCCTGAACCCTCTGACATGTTTTTATCTAGTAATTTGATTAGCTCGTCAATATCTTTTTGATCTGCCATATATCTCACTTCTTTCTATTTTTCTAAGATCGATGCGATATTTAAATCTCCAGCAAAAACTTCATTGTCTTTTCCTAAAGCACCTGGGATGATTGTGAAAGTATTTGAGATACCATCTTGTGCATCTTTGAATGGTAATTTAGCTACTGATGATAATGAAGAGATTGCTCCATTTTTATCACGACCGTGCATTGGATTTGCTCCTGGTGCGAATGGTTCTCCAGCTTTTCTACCATCAGGTGTATTACCTGTTGCTTTACCATAAACGACATTTGAAGTGATTGTTAAGATAGAAGTTGTTGGAACACCATCTCTATAAGTATGATGTTGACGAATCATGTTCATGAAAGTTTCTACTAACCATGAAGCGATTTCATCTGCTCTATCATCATCGTTACCAAATTTAGGGAAATCACCTTCGATTTCGTAATCAGTTACGATACCATCTTCATCTCTAATACATTTAACTTTAGCATATTTGATTGCTGATAATGAGTCAGTAACAACTGATAATCCAGCAATACCAGTAGCGAAGTAACGTTTTACTTCTCTATCATGTAAAGCCATTTGAATTCTTTCATATGCATATTTATCATGCATGAAATGAATAACATTTAATGTGTTAACATAAACTTTTGCTAACCAAGCCATCATATCTACATATTTAGCTTTTACGTCTTCGAAGTCTAAGTAATCACCTTCAACTGCTCTGTAAGCAGGTCCGATTTGTTTTTTGTTCTTTTCATCTACACCACCATTGATAGCGTATAATAAACATTTTGCTAAGTTAGCTCTTGCTCCAAAGAATTGCATTTCTTTACCAACAACCATTGATGATACACAACATGCAATAGCATAGTCATCTCCATGAGATACTCTCATTAAGTCATCATTTTCGTATTGTACAGAAGATGTTTCAATAGAACATTTAGCACAGAAAGCTTTAAATGCATATGGTAAATGAGTTGACCATAATACAGTCATATTTGGTTCAGGTGCAGCACCTAAGTTGCTTAATGTGTGTAAGTATCTGAATGATGATTTAGTTACTAAGTGACGTCCATCAACACCAACACCTGCGATTGATTCAGTAACCCAAGTTGGATCTCCTGCGAAAATTGCATTGTAATCTGGTGTTCTAGCGAATTTAACTAATCTTAATTTCATTACGAAATGATCGATAAATTCTTGGATTTCTTCTTCAGTGAAGACACCGTTTTGTAAATCTCTTTCAGCATAGATATCGATGAAAGTAGAAGTTCTACCTAAAGACATCGCAGCACCATTTTGTTCTTTAACTGCAGCTAAATAACCAAAATATAACCATTGAATTGCTTCTTTAACGTTTGTAGCAGGAGCTGAAATGTCATATCCGTAGAATGATGCCATTTGTTTTAATTCTGCTAATGCACGTGCTTGTTCACTTAACTCTTCACGTAATTGCATTGTTTGAGAAGTCATTCTTTCTTGTGAAGTTGCTAATTGATGTTTTTTATCTTCAATTAATTTATCAACACCATATAGTGCAACTCTTCTGTAGTCTCCGATTATACGACCACGTCCATAACCATCTGGTAATCCAGTGATAATATGAGATGAACGACATGCTCTCATTTCAGGTGTATATACATCGAATACCCCTTGGTTATGTGTTTTTCTGTAATCTCTGAAAATTCTTGAAATTTCAGGATCTACTGTATATCCATTAGATTCACATGCTGCTTCAGCGATACGAATCCCACCGAATGGTTGTAATGATCTTTTGAAAGGTTCATCAGTTTGGATACCAACAATTTTTTCGATTTCTTGGTTTAAGTATCCAGCTTTGTGAGAAACTAATGTCGATACGATTTTTGTATCCATATCTAATACGCCACCAGCTTCAATTTCTTTCTTAGTTAAATCCATTACTTGATCCCATAAAGTTAATGTATCTTGAGTCGGACCAGCTAAGAATGAATCATCACCATCATAAGGTGTATAATTTAATTGGATGAAGTCTCTTAAATTTACTTCTTTATTCCATTTACCAGCTTGGAATCCATCCCAAGCGTCATTCCATTTTGCATTAAAAGTCATCTTTTAACCCCCTGTATTGTAATTTCTCATTCATTATAGCACTCTTAATTACACGAAACAACGAAATTCTCATCATTTTTTCGTGTTAATTGCATGTCGTCGAATACCTTCGAGAAACTTACAAGACCACTATAACAAATCTTTTTTTTCATCACCACAAATATGCACCAAAATCTCTTTTTTAATACGCAAAATAAAAAGCCACTATTTAATAAGTGACTCTATATCTTCTTTAATCAATTGTGATTCTTTCCCAAATATAATGCTAATTGAATCTTTGCCCTCAACAATCCCTGAAGAACCTAATTTTTGAATTGATTCAATATCTATTTGATTATGATCAATGACAAAAGCTTTTAACTTCGATTGTGTACTTTCAATTGATTTTATATTTTCTTTTTCACCTAATGCTTTGTATAAAGATTCTACATCTATAGATGAATGATATTTTAAATCATTTGGTGCTTTATTTTTAATTAAATGCGTATATCCTAAATAAAGCAAGGTAATAGCGAGAATAATACCAATAGCGATGAACACATACTCAATTTTCATTTTACCACTTCCTTTTTTTGATTGAAGTATTTGTTTTTTATAGTATACTATAATATAGTAAAAAAATAAACATCGAAGGAGCGTGAATATGCAAAAAATTAGAAATATAATAGAACGAAATCCTTTAATACTTATCTGTACAATATTAGCATCATTAAGTTGCTTTGCTATATTGAATGCTGCTCCACTTATGAGTAAAATAGATAACCCTAATTCATTATGGATTAAACAACTTGTCTTTTATGCAATATCTGCAGTCGTTATCTTTATAATTATAAAAGTCGGTAAAGATCAAGTTTATAACAATATACATATCATCTACTGGGGAATAATGATTCTCTTGGTTGGTTTAGCAGTTGAGCACTTTGTTTATACGAGGTTTGCTATGCACATTGTTCCATTTGCAAGTCATGTCTCTGGAGCGACATCCTGGTATAATCTACCCGGATTCAGTTTACAACCTTCAGAATTCATGAAAATTGCAATTGTTATTTATCTTGCAAAAATTACAAGTGTTTATAATGCTGAAACAACATATCCTACATTAGAAGGAGAAATCCGATATATCTTAAAATGTATTGGTGTTATGTTGTTACCAACAATTCTTGTTTTCTTACAAAATGATACTGGTGTTGTATTAATTATGTTTGCCGGTGTTGTGTGTGTTATGTTCTCAAGTGCACTAAGAACACGTTGGTTTAGTATTGGCGTTCTTGCTGTTTTAACACTCGTTGGTATATTCGTATTCTTATTTGTATTCCAACCTGAATTGTTCTCAAAGTTCTTTCCTGATCATCAAATGAGTCGTTTTTACGGATGGATTGATCCTGAGGGAACCATTAACAATGAAGGATATCAATTGTTCTATTCTTTATTATCGTACGGTACTGCTGGTTGGTTTGGGCACGGATTCCAATCTGTGATCAAAGTCTTCCCAGAAGCACAAACAGATTTTATATTTGCGGTTATTACAACAAACTATGGTTATCTAGGTGGATTCCTAACAATTGGTTTGGTTGTTGTTCTCGATATATATATATTAAAAATAGGATTTGATTCAACAAATCGAATTGATAAAAGTTTAGCTTGTGGTATATTTGGTATGTTGTTCTTCCAACAAGTTTGGAACATATCCATGATTTTAGGTTTATTACCTATCACCGGTATTACACTTCCATTTATATCCTACGGTGGATCATCATTATTATCTTATATGATCGCTATTGGACTATTTATGGATATCAATTATCAAAATAATATTAGAAACTCTAAAAGAAGATATTATTAGATCCATTTCATATGGATCTTTTTTTATACTCTCTGACTCATATTAAAAT
>CAMTOK010000007.1 GCA_947074115.1 uncultured Erysipelotrichaceae bacterium
ATCCTGGTGACCTTGAATTTAATTCGACAGTATTTTTATATGTAAATGAATAAACTTTAAATTAAGGCAATGAAACTATTCGATTATGGAATTCAGCCTAAATTTTATCTGATAATGTTATATAATATACGTGTCGCAGGAGCGATAGAAGGTTTTAAATAATGAAGCCAGTCATTGATATTTTTAGAAAGAATATAATATTTCTAATACTAATCGAGGGGATTAATATATGATAGAAAGACTGCGGATTTATTAAATGAAGAAAACATGTTCAGACATATTATAGGGTTATTGTTTGGGGAAGTACACATCGGGTCATATTGATCTACTGCTGATCATCTGAACATAAGTTTTGATACAAGTATTGTTAAGTTAATTAGTCGTCGATTAACTGGCATGATTTTTATAAATAAATAGGGGCTATTTATAAAATGATAAAATACTAATTTATAGAGTGATGCATAATATATTCACGCTATAACCATCATCTCACTTTGTTTTCTTACATAAGGTGAATGTCTATAAGAAAAAATATTATTGTTAACTTCTTCTCTTTTTGGTGAACACACTGACTTATAGCCATACACTTATCGTCATAAATGAAACAACGTTTCACGATCAATTTTACTCCTACTGTATAGATCGGACACCTTCTTATGACCACAAACTATAAAACTCTTAAAAATAACACAAATCGCCTTGTGTTATTTTTTCTTTCCTCTTTTTTGACTCTTAAATTATATATGTGATATACTTATATGCGGTGATAGAATGGATGGTATATTATTAATAAATAAAGAAGCAGGTATGACAAGCCATGATGTTGTTGGTAAAGTTCGATATCTGTTAAAAACAAAGAAAGTTGGGCATTGTGGAACACTTGATCCAGATGCGACTGGAGTTCTTGTTTTGTGTATTGGAAAAGCAACGAAAGCGCTCCAATTTCTAACAAGTGATTCAAAAGAATACATAGCGACTTTGTCGCTTGGAAGTTTTACTGACACGTATGATGCAAGTGGTGTCATCTTAGAAGAAAAAGAGTTTAGTGGGGTAAGTGGTGTAGAAGATGTTCTTCATTCATTTTTAGGTGAACAGGAACAGATTCCTCCAATATATTCGGCTATTAAAGTGAATGGAAAAAAACTATATGAATATGCAAGAAATAATGAAGAGGTTAAAATAGAACCACGACATATTTGTATAGAGAATATAGAATTGTTAAATCAAAAAGACCATCTCATTACTTTTAAAGCTTTATGTTCAAAAGGAACGTATATACGTTCACTCTGTGTTGATATTGCAAAAAAATTGGGATACCCAGGACATATGGCGACACTTCAAAGAACAAAGTCAGGGGCTTTTCTACTAGAAGACTGTTACACATTAGAGGATGTTAAAAATGGTAACTTTAAGATGTTGTCAATAGAAGAGGCGTTTTCTGATTATGAAAAATTTATTGTTGAAGATGAAAATATTGTTTATCATGGTAAACTTATTAAAAGTGATATCGATCATGATGTTGTTGTTACGAATAAAGACGGTAAAGTTTTGGCAGTCTATGGGCCACATCAAGATGGTTATTTGAAAAGTATAAGAGGATTGTTTTAATGAAAAGAATTCAATTAAGTGAAAAAGAAATAAATGCTCTCGATCCAATTTGTGTCGCATTAGGATTTTTTGATGGATTACATAAAGGACATATGGCACTCGTAGATGAGGTTATTGATTATAGTGAACAACATGATATGGTTAAAGCGGTTATGACTTTTGATCATTATCCTCAATATGTCTTGGGTTATGTTAAAGAAGAAAACGTTATTACAACAATTGCTGATCGTGAAAAATTACTTAAGGAAAAAGGAATCGACTATTTATTTGTCATTGAATTTACAAAAGAAGTCGCAACACTCACACCACAAGAATTTATTGAAGAATATTTAATAAAACAAAATATAAAAGCAATAGTTTGTGGTTTTGACTTTAGATTTGGTTCGAAAAATGCAGGTCAGTTATCTGATTTAGAAGCAATTCCAAATACACACTTAAGTGTGATTGAACCAGTTATTTACAAAGGAGAAAAGATTTCATCGTCTCGTATTAGAGAAAATCTAGATATGGGAAATGTAGAAGAAATTAGTGAATTGTTAGGTCGCCCATATGTGATTAATGGGAATGTTATAAAGGGAAGGCAAATAGGAAGAACGATTGGTTTTCCTACAGCGAATTTAGAATACTTAAAGTATTACTTACCAAAGAATGGTGTTTACGCTGTAAAGGTTCTCATTGGAGAACAGGATTACATGGGAATGTGTAATGTTGGTGTTAACCCAACTGTTGGTGAATTAAATAAACGTTCCTTAGAAGTGAATATATTTGACTTTGAAGGCGATTTGTATAATCAAAACATCAATATTGCGTTTTACAAACGTATGAGAGAAGAAATGATGTTTAATGGGGTTGATCAATTAAAAAATCAATTAAGCCAAGATCAAAAAGCTATTATATCTTATTTTAACAACAAGTCGTAATGCTTGTTGTTTTCTTATGACTAAATTTTATGATTTTAGACATAATAAAACAGGTGATAAAATGAGTATTTACATAAAATTACTTATCGCAAGTCTATTTTGGGGAACCAATATCGTTGTGATGAAGTTATTATTGAAAGAAGTTCCTTTTTTAACAGTTGCTTTAATGAGAGTCGTTTTGTCATGCCTTTTTATAGGGCTATTTATGTTATTTAAAAAAGAAAATTTCAAGATTAAGAATATCAAAAGTGTATTTATTATTTCAATTCTAGGAATTTATTTGAATTTTGTTTTTACATTTCTAGGTATGAATGAAGTAAAAGGTATCGAAAATGCATTTTTAAATGCTCTAGCACCAGCAGTCACGATTGTTATTGGTTTTCTTTTTTTTAAAGAACGGTATAATAAATATGAATATATTGCTTTTGGTGTTTCAGTGTTAGCGTTCTTAATTTCAATACGATTTCAAGTCTTTTCATTACAGCTTGGATTCTACTATTTGTTCATAGGTATGATTTGTTATATGATAGGGAATATGTTGATTTCTAAACAAAATGTAAAACGGAATCTGACCTTTGTCTTTTATCAACTCTTACTCAGTGTCCCTTTTCTTATTGTTCACGCTACAATAAAAGATCAAATAAGTTTGGCACCATTTTTTGAATTGTCTTGGTGGTTAATCTTATTGTTTATTGTTGTCTCAGGTATAGGATTCGCCTGGATTCAAGCGAGTTACTTGGAAGCGATAGAAAAAATAGGGGTTTTAAAAACAAGTATGTTTTTAAGTATCAATCCTATTATCACATATATAGAATCATTAATTTTCTTAAATGAAGATCTCGATTTTATTCATATTATTAGTTTTGCATGTGTATCAGTCAGTTTCTTTCTTGTTTATAAGCAAAAAGTGAAACAATAATGACTATGTCTTGACAAAAAGTGAAATATGTTTATAATAATCATTGCGGCAACATCTAGGATATATGAGTCCTCGACCTATACCTTGGAGTTAGCTAAGTTTAAATAGGAGGAAATACAATGTTAACTAAAGCTGAAAAAACGGCAATCATGCAAGAATATGCAACTAAAGAAGGAGATACAGGTTCTCCAGAAGTACAAGTAGCTGTATTAACTGCAGATATCAACAAATTAAACCAACATTTCAAAGTACACAAAAAAGATTATCATTCAAACAGAGGTCTTTTAAAGAAAATCGGTAGAAGAAGAGATTTATTAAAATACTTAAAAAATACTGATCTTGAAAGATACACAACTTTATGTGCTAGATTAGGATTAAGAAGATAGATATTGAGAAATCAATATCTTTTTTTTATATCTTTATAAGAAAATTAACGAAAAAAGTCATATCTTTTTAGTCCCATTTCAATTATAATTAAACCGATAAATGTCACGAAAGGATGTGGTATTAGTGAAACGTTTAGATAACCCTGATGGTCCCCAGATACAGATAATACTACAAATATGGAGGGACATTTATGGAAGAGAATTTAGTATTTATTGAAAACCAAATTAAAGAATTATTAGAGAATAAAAAGTTTCATCAAATAAAAGATATATTACATGAATTAAATGAGGCAGATATAGCAGAAATCATAGAAACGATAGAAGATCGTGATCATATCGTCAGAATCTTTAGATTATTATCTAAAGATATTGCGGCAGAGGTTTTTGCATATATCCCTGTTGAATATGAACAAATTATTATTGAGTCATTAACTAAAAAAGAAGTTGGACAAATTGTTGACGAATTGTTCAGTGATGATGCGGTAGATATGTTAGAAGAAATGCCGGCTAATGTTGTTAAAAAAGTACTTGAATCTTCAAGTCCTGAAACACGTAAAATGATCAATAACTTATTAAAGTATCCTGAAGATTCAGCGGGAAGTATTATGACTGTTGAGTTAGTGGATTTAAGAACATACATGACAATGAAAGACGCTATAACGCGTATTCGATTAACAGGTGTTGATAAAGAAACAATTAATACTTGTTATGTAACAGATGCACAAAAGCATCTGTTAGGAATTGTTACCCTAAGAGAAATTATTTTAGCTGAAGAAGATGAATTGATCAAAGATGTTATGACTGAAAACATTATTACTGCTCACACACTTGATGATCAAGAGGAAGTCGTGAGACAATTCCAAAAGTATGACTTTGGTTCAATGCCTGTTGTTGATAATGAAAATCGTTTGGTTGGTATTATTACAGCTGATGATATCATGGATATCATCGAAGAAGAAGCAACAGAGGATATTGAAATGATGGCTGCGATTACACCAACAGATCAGCCATATATGAAAACATCTGTTTTTGACACATATAAAAAGAGAATACCTTGGTTATTGTTGTTGATGATTTCAGCATCAATTACAGGTAAAATTATACAAGGTTTTGAAGCGGCGCTATCAACTTATGTTATCTTAACAGCGTTTATTCCAATGTTGATGGATACAGGAGGGAACTGTGGTGCCCAAGCATCAGTTTCAGTCATTCGTGCGATTTCATTAAATGAAGTTGAGTTTTCTGAGTTACCTAAGGTTATGATGAAAGAGTTGCGTGTCGCTGTTATGATTGGTGGAACATTATCAATAGCGAATTTCCTTAAAATATTACTTATTGATCAAACATCGATGCAAGTCGCTATTGTTGTTTGTTTAACACTCTTTGTGACGGTTATAGTAGCGAAATTTGTTGGGTGCTCCTTACCAGTCTTGGCAAATAAACTTGGATTTGATCCAGCGGTAATGGCAAGTCCGTTTATTACAACAATTGTTGATGCGCTGTCATTGATTGTCTATTTCAATGTTGCTGGGGTCTTATTAGGACTATGATTATAATGAAAGTCATACGTGGTATGACTTTTTATTTTGTTTAAAATGACTATCTTATTGATAGAAATTGTTATATTTGTAAAAAATAAATATATAGGTGATTGTGATAGGAAAAGAGATATTTGACAAACTTTTCTTTATTGTATATACATCTTTCAAAGTTGATGTTAAAATGTGAAAGAATATCGCTTGAGTTGTAGTGATGATTCCTATACGTATTTGTAAAAGCATTGAATAATACAAAAGAATTGTTTGTTATTAGTATAAATTATGCTATAATATGTAAGATAATAAATGAGGTGGATAAAAAATGGCAAAACAAGTATTTAGTTGTGATTTTTTTGGAAAAAAATTAACAGTAGAAACAGGAGAATTAGCGAAACAAGCAAATGGTTCTGTTTTAGTTCGTTATGATGACACGGTGATTTTATCAACTGCAGTTGCAGGAAAAACACCTAAAGATGTAGACTTTTTTCCACTAACAGTTACATATGAAGAAAAATTATATTCAGTTGGAAAAATTCCAGGTGGATTCTTAAAAAGAGAAGGACGTCCTAGTGAACATGGGACATTGACAGCACGTATGATTGATAGACCAATTCGTCCATTATTTGCGGATGGTTTTAGAAATGAAGTGCAAGTCGTTAATACAGTATTATCTGTAGATCAAAATGCATCACCAGAAATGGCAGCAATGTTAGGAGCGTCGTTAGCGTTATGTTTATCTGATATTCCTTTCAATGGACCAATTGCTGGTGTTAATGTCGGTTTAGTTGATGGAAAGTATACAATCAATGCTGGACCTGAAGAATTAGTTGATAGTTTAATCAACTTAGAAGTTGCTGGGACAAAAGAAGCAATTAACATGGTAGAAGCAGACGCTAAAGAAGTGAGCGAAGAAGTGATGTTAGAAGCTTTATTATACGGACATGAAGCAATTAAAACATTAATCGCATTCCAAGAAGAAATTGTTGCTGAATGTGGTAAAGAAAAAATTGATATCCCATTATTTGAATTGGATGAAACATTAGTTAATGAAATTAACACTATGGCATTTGATCGTATTGTTAAAGCAGTTCAAATTCCTGGAAAACTTGAAAGATATGGCGCAATTGATGATATCTTTGATGAAGTGATTGCTGATTTTGAAGCAAGAGAATATGCTGATTTAAAAGAACAAGCAAAAGTCATGAAACAAGTAAAAATCATTTTACATGATATTGAAAAAGAAGAAGTAAGACGTTTAATTACTGAAGAAAAAGTAAGACCTGACGGTAGAAAGATTGATGAAGTGCGTCCTCTAGATTCACAAATTGATTTATTACCAAGAGTTCACGGTTCGGCTTTATTTACGAGAGGTGAAACACAAGTTTTATCTGTATGTACATTAGGAGCTTTAGGTGAACATCAAAAAATTGATGGTTTAGGTTTAGAAGATCAAAAGAGATTTATGCATCACTATAACTTCCCTCCATACTCAGTTGGAGAAACAGGAAGAATGGGTGCACCTGGACGTCGTGAAATCGGACATGGAGCTTTAGGAGAAAGAGCGTTGGCTCAAGTTATTCCTTCTGAAGATGCATTCCCATACACAATCCGTGTTGTTTCTGAAGTTCTTGAATCTAATGGTTCATCATCACAAGGTTCAATCTGTGCATCATCTATGGCTTTAATGGCTGCAGGTGTACCAATCACAAATCCAGTAAGTGGAGTTGCGATGGGACTTGTTAAAAAAGGTGATGACTATACAATCTTAACTGATATTCAAGGTATGGAAGATCATTTAGGAGATATGGACTTTAAAGTTGCAGGAACTAAAAACGGAATCTGTGCTTTACAAATGGATATTAAAATTGATGGTATTACAAAAGAAATCTTAGAAGAAGCTTTATCTCAAGCGAAAATTGGTCGTCAAGAAATTATGGATACAATGTTATCTGCAATTAATGAACCAAGAGAAGTCTTAAGTGAATATGCACCAAAAGTATTTATGATGAGAATTGAACCAGAACAAATTAAAGATGTTATTGGGCCTGGTGGTAAAAACATCAATGAAATCATTGAAAAATCAAATGATGTTAAAATTGATATTGAACAAGATGGTCGTGTAACAATTTATCACTTTGATCAAGATGCTATCAACAATGCTGCAAGATTAATTGCAAATATCGTAAGAAAAGCTAAAGTTGATGAAATCTATGATGGTAAAGTTGTTCGTGTTGAAGATAAATATGCTTTCATTGAATTATTTGAAGGAACAAATGGATTCTTACATGTAGGAGATGTTGCTCATGAAAGAATTAACAAAGTTTCTGATGTCTTAAAATTAGGAGATATCACAAAAGTTCAAGTTTCTAAAATTACTGATAAAGGAGTTAATGTTTCTAGAAAAGCATTATTACCAAAACCAGTAGTTAAAAAAGAAGAAAAACCAACACATGAATAAAATTATTCTTGCATCGTCTTCACCAAGACGAAAAGAATTATTAGAAAAAGCAGGCATCGATTTTATAATCGATGCTTCTTCTATAGAAGAGGTTATGAATGATAGCTTACCTCTAACTCAACGTTTGATCAATCTCGCGTATGATAAGGGATTTCCAATTCATCAAAAATATCAACAAGATGTTGTCATCAGTGCTGATACAATTGTCTATCATGAAGGTGATATCATTGGGAAAGCAGAGAATGAAGATGAAGCGAGAAAAACACTTTTAAGATTAAGTCAATCTACGCACGTCGTTTATACATCAGTTTGCGTATTTAGAGGTGAAGATGTGATCTCGTTTGTTGATTCCACACGCGTGACATTTAAAGATATATCGACTGACATAGATGATTATATAACATCATTGGAGTGGGTTGGTAAAGCTGGTGCTTATGGTATTCAAGGGGCAGCAGAATGTTTTGTGTCATCTGTAGAAGGAGATAAGGATAATGTCATAGGTCTTCCTATAACACATTTGAAAGCATTGTTACAATTAGAAGGCATTATAGAATAGAAAGAAATTTCTATTCTTTTTTATTTATTGGTTTTTTTCTTTTCATGAATTCGTTATAATGAGTTTGAAAGTTTGGTGAATTCATGAAAAAGAGAAAAATACCACGCATTGGTATGCGAATTATAAAATCAGCACTAGCCGTCTTTTTATGTTTTTTGGTCTTCTTAGTCAGGGGTGACCAAGGGACTGTATTAAACGCAATGTTAGCCGTACTTTGGTGTATGCAGCCTTATATTAAAAACAGTTATGAAAATGCATTACAAAGAATATTAGGAACAGCAATAGGTGCCATATTTGGGTTGTTGATCATTTTGATCCCAATGGAGAGAGATATCTATTATTATGCTTTATGTTCATTAACGATTGTTTTTGTTTTATATACAACAGTGCTCTTAAAAAAGAAGAATGCATCATTTTTCTCGTGTGCTGTCTTTTTAACAGTTGTTATTAACAATATTGCAGGTATTGATCCTTATATTTATACATTTAACCGCTTCATCGATACAATCATAGGTATTGTTATTGGAGTAGGTGTCAATTCAATTCATATGCCTCGAAAGAAAGTGAAAAACGTTCTTTTTGTTTCAGGGTTGGATGAGACATTATTATCTCATGATAATCATGTCTTACCTTATAGTGAAATAGAGTTAAATAAGATGTTAGATGCAGGCCTTAAATTTACAATCTCATCAATGAGAACACCAGCAGCACTCATAGAGCCTCTATCAAATATTCATTTAAATCTGCCCATTATCGCGATGAATGGAGCAGTGTTATATGATATAGAATCAAATAGTTATACAAAAGTCTTCTATATAAAAGAAAGTATCTCAAAAGAAGTCATCAATCGACTTGAAATGTATAATTACTCATATTTCACAAACGTCTTAATAGAAGATGCATTATTAATCTTTTATAATCATTTTTCTAATGAAGTTCATGAAACAATCTATAAAACACTTAAGAAATCACCGTATAGAAATTATATACAAACGAATGAACCTTTTGATAAAAATGTTATTTATTTCATGATGATTGACAAATTAGAAGTGATTCAAGACATCTATAACTTGTTAGAATCGATGCAAGATGATTTAGTGATGATTACTTATCAATCATCTGATTACCCGGGTTACTACTATCTTAAGATTTATGATAAAGCTGTTTCTAAAACAGCTATGATCAACGAACTTATGAAAATAACAGATACGCAAAAGTGTATGACTTTTGGAACAGTAGAAGGTCAATATGATATTTTGATAAGGGACAACGAACATGATGAAGTTGTAAGAAAAATAAAAAAGATGTATCGTCCAATGTTTTATCGAAGAAAGCAGTTTTAATTGCTTTCTTTTTGTTAATATTGAAATAAGTGGTGTCGAATTAACAAATAAAATGTAAACGGATACATTTTTCTATTGTAGTTTTAACATGTTTTTATTATAATTAAATATAGTAACGGTGGAGGAAAAAATATGGAAAATAAAGTGAAACGAATTGCGTTATTATCAGGTGGAGGAGATTGTCCGGGTTTAAATGCTGTTATTCGTACAATTACCAAAACTGCTATTCGTAAATATGGATGGGAAGTCATTGGCTATGTCTATGGTTATAGAGGGCTTTATAACAATAACTATATAACTTTGACTGAAGAAAAAGTTGAGTCAATCTACAAAGAAGGTGGAACTATACTTTATAGTTCTAATAAAGACAATTTGTTTGATTACTTAGTTGAAGATGAAAACGGAAACAAGGTTAAAAAAGATGTGAGTGATGTTGGGGTCAATAATCTTAAAGAAGCCGGTGTTGATGTCTTAGTCGTATTAGGTGGAGATGGAACGTTAACGAGCGCTAGAGATTTCTCTAGAAAAGGTGTTAATGTTATCGGTGTACCTAAGACAATGGATAACGACTTATCTAGTACTGATTTAACTTATGGCTTTATTAGTGCGATGAGCGTTGGTACTGAATTTATTGATCGTTTACAAACAACTGCTAAATCTCATCACCGAGTGATCTGCTGTGAGCTCATGGGAAGAGATGCAGGTTGGATCTCGCTATACGCAGGACTTGCAGGTAATGCGGGTGTCTGTTTGATTCCTGAAATTCCATTTACTATCGAAAATATTGCGAAACATATACAAAAGCGTGATGAAGAGGGATATCCTTATACAGTGATTGCGGTCGCTGAAGGTGCAAAATATGCTGATGGAACAAAAGTCATTGGTAAAATTGTAGAGGATTCACCTGATCCAGTACGTTATTCTGGTTTGGCTGCAAAAGTCGCTGATGACTTAGAAAAAGTTGTCCTTAATCACGAGGTAAGATCTGTTAACCCAGGCCACATTATTAGGGGTGGAGATATTGCTCCATATGACAGAATTTTATCAATTCGTTTTGGAGTCAAAGCGTGTGATTTAATTGCTGAAGGACAATTTGGAAATGTTGTTACTTTAAAAGGTGAAGATATGAGTTGTACAACTCTAGAAGAAGTCATTGGAGATGCTAAAATTGGTAAACAAAAAACGGTTGATCCTCAAGGTGAACTTGTTTTAGCTGCAAAAGCTATCGGTGTTTCTTTTGGTGATGAATAAAGCCCAGTTATGGGCTTTTTCTTTATTTTGGTTGCTTTGTTCGAAAATGAGTGTTAGAATGCTTACATTGAATGGAGGAAGACAATGATTGAAGAATTGATTGCTCAAGAAAATTATTATGATGCATTAACTCGACTCACTGATTTAAGTGATGAAAAAACAAGATATTTACGTCTTGTATGTTTAACCGGGTTAAAAGAATATGCCCTTGCTAAGGAAGAAGCAAGAGCAGCGAAAGACAAAGCAAATTCGACATATTATGATGTTATTTCGATTTATATCACTGCATTAAGTGAACTACAAGAGTATGAAGACGCTATTGAAATACTCATTGAAGAATTATCAATGCCTTACATCCCTTATCAATATGAAGTTTTATTTCAGGCAGCATATGATCAAGTATTGTTACAAAAACAAGAAGCAAGATTTGAAATTGAATCAAAAAATCAAATCTTTTCAGTACAAGAAATTGAACAAATACTAAAAAACAAATCAACAAATGAAGATTTGTTGTATATGGCTATTGAACAATTACAACAATTAAATATAAGAATGATCATGCCAACCATTCGTTCATATTTAACAGATCCAAATGGGCATTTCTTTATTAAAACAATGATTATGGAAATACTTATTGAACAACAAATCGATGAAGAATTAGAAGTAGAAAAATTTAAAATGGTACATAGTTTTAACCCTTCATATATGCCTCTTGCACTGGAACAAACAGCGTATGAAGGTGTTAATGAATACTTATCTCGAAACATAGAAGACGAGAATCCATCTCTTTATCTACAATGTGTAGAGTTCTTAGAGTTTGTCTTATTAGCGACATATCCTAAACTTGCATATGAAGATGAATATGCCAAAATAGCCGCTTCAATTCATTATTATATTGCGATGCTACAAGGAATTGACGTTGAATTAGATGAATTAACTTTGCTTTATCATATTGATGTAGAAGAGATTGAAGATGGTTTATTAGCACTCAAAACTCTTGAGTGTTAAAAGGTTGCATTTATAAAGACATTCATGTATAATAACCATGATAAAATATCGGAGGAAATATAATGGAAACAGTTTGTAGTAAAAAAGAAAATTGTATTGTAGAAGTTAAAGTCACTTTTACAACTGAAGAATGGAAAACAGCGCAAGATAAAGCGTTAGATAAATTATCAAGAAATGTTAAACTTGACGGTTTTAGACAAGGGAAAGCACCTGCTAAAATGGTAAAAGCAAGAATCGGAACAGCAGCTATCTTAGAAGAAGCGACTGATGTTATTTTAAGAGAAAGCTATACTGGAATCTTAATTGATAACAATATTAATCCAGTTGGTCAACCTGAAGTAAAAATCGATCAATTAACTGAAGATACATTAGAATTAACTGTATTAGCACCTGTTGCTCCTGAAGTTACTTTAGGAGAATACAAAGGTTTAGAAGTTAAAAAAGGAACAGTTCGTGTAACGAAAAAAGAAATCGAAGAAGAATTAAACAATTACCAACAACAATTCGCTGAATTAACAGTTAAAACTGAAGGAACAGTTAAAAACGGAGATACAGCAGTAATTGATTTTGAAGGATTCAAAGATGGTGTTGCTTTCGAAGGTGGAAAAGGTGAAAACCATCCATTAGAAATCGGTTCTGGATCATTCATTCCTGGATTTGAAGAACAAGTAGAAGGTATGCAAGTTGGAGAAGAAAAAGATTTAACTATGACTTTCCCAGCAGAATACCAAGCTCCTGACTTAGCTGGACAAGAAGTTGTCTTCAAAGTTAAAGTTCATGAAATCAAAGAAAAAGTATTACCTGCAATTGATGATGAATTAGCAAAAGACGTAAACATCGAAGGTGTTGAAACATTAGCTGATTTAGAAACATATTTAAAAGAACAAATTAAAAACAAAAAATCTGCAGATGTTGAAAGACAATTCAGTGAAGATATCTTTGCTGCTTTAGTTGCTGGTACACCTATGGAAGTTCCTGCTGCTATGGTTGCAACTGAAACTGATCATATGTTAAGAGAAGTTGAACAAAACTTATCTCAACAAGGAATCAATTTAGAATTATTCCAACAATTAACTGGAAAATCAATTGATGATATGAAAGAAGAAATGAAAGAACAAGCTGAATCAAGAGTAAAATTCAACTTAATCGTTGAAGAAATCGTTAAAGCTGAAAACATTGAAGTTACTGATGAAGAAGTTGATGCTGAATTAACTGAAATCGCTTCTTACTATGGTAAAGAAGTAGCTGAAGTTAAAGAAGTATTCGCTGCTCAAATGGGACAAATCAAAGCTGATTTAGCTTCAAGAAAAGCAATTGAATTAGTAAAAAACAATATTAAATAAGACGCATTAGCGTCTTGTTTTTCTAAGAAATATAAAGGAGGGTAAAAGTATGGATCATTTAACAGAAGTATTAGAACTTCCTGTCATTTGTACAAGAGGGATGGTTGTTTTTCCAGGCCATGAAATATCTCTTGATGTAGGAAGACCGATTAGTTTAAACGCTATTCAAGATAGTAATATTAATCATAATGACCATGTCATTCTTGTCTCTCAAATCAAACCTTTAGATGAAGAAACAAATTTTGATACAATTTATCATTATGGTACGCTATGTAAAATGAAACGTCGTATCAAAAGAGATAATCATGGAACAATTAAATTAACTGTAGAGGGAATAAGTCGTGTTGTCTTAAATTCATTAGAGTTAAAGAATGATTGTTTAATTTCATCATACTCATTGCTAGAAGATATTAATGGTGATCTTAATGAAGAACTTGCTCTTGTTAGACGATTGACTGATCAAATTCACGATATCGCTAAAAAGGTACAAATGTTCCCAAGAGATATGATGGCTGGAATGACACAAGGATTAAATGCGAGTGAACTTGCCAATACAATTGCGCAATATTTACCAGCAGAGTTACCGGCAAAACAAAAATTATTATCGGAAAATGATATTAATAAGAGATTATTATTGATTCTATCTCATATTGAAGAAGAAAAAGTCATTCAAGATATTGAAGAAAGAATTAATGTGAAAGTAAAAGAAAGCATTGATGAAAATCAACGTGAATATTACTTAAGAGAAAAATTACGTGTTATAAAAGAGGAACTTGGAGACACTAAAAATAGAGAAGAAGATTCAGAAGCAATTCGTGAAGAATTAAAATCTCATCCATATCCTCAACATGTTATTGATAAAGTAGAAGAAGAGTTAAGACGTTATGAAATGATGCCGTCATCATCTTCTGAAGCGAATGTTGTGAGAACGTATATCGATTGGATGTTAAAAACACCTTGGTATAAAGAAACAGAAGATGAACAAGATATCACAAATGTAGAAGATGTTTTAAATCGTGATCATTTTGGATTAGAAAAACCAAAAGAAAGAATTATTGAACATCTTGCTGTTAAGCAATTTACTAATTCTTTAAATGCACCTATTATTTGTTTAGTGGGGCCTCCGGGTGTTGGAAAGACATCTATATCAAAATCTATTGCTAATGCCTTAGGAAGAGAATTTGTAAAAGCATCACTAGGTGGTGTAAAAGACGAGTCTGAAGTTAGAGGACACAGAAGAACATATTTAGGATCTATGCCTGGAAGAATTATTCAAGGAATGAAAAAAGCAGGTGTTGTTAACCCAGTATTCTTACTAGATGAAATTGACAAAATGTCTAGTGATTATAAAGGTGATCCAACGAGTGCAATGCTTGAAGTTTTAGATCCCGAACAAAATCAATTCTTCTCAGATAACTATTTAGAAGAACCTTATGATTTATCAAAGGTATTGTTCATTGCGACAGCAAATGACTTAGGAAATATTCCTGCGCCATTAAGAGATAGATTGGAAGTCATAGAACTTTCATCATATACAGAACAAGAAAAATTACACATTGCTAAAGATTATTTATTAAGAAAAGCGAAAGCTGATCACCATTTACAAGATAATCAATTAAATGTGAGTGATGATGCATTAATGTATATTATCCGTCATTACACACGCGAAGCAGGTGTCAGACAATTAGAAAGATTAATTTCAAAAATCTGTAGAAAAAGCGTCTTACAAATTTTAAAGAATAAAGATTTAGAAATTGTTGTTGATGTTAAAGATTTAGAAACTTTCTTACAAAAAGCACCATATGAACATACGAAAAAGATGTTAAAACCGGAAATTGGAATTGTTACAGGTATGGCATATACACAATTTGGTGGAGATATCTTACCAATAGAAGTGAATTATTTTGATGGATCAGGTAAATTTGTCGTAACTGGACAACTTGGTGATGTCATGAAAGAATCTGCATCTATTGCGTTTGACTATATGAAAGCTAATAAAGAAAAATACGGATTATCAAATATTGCATTTGATAAAAAAGATATTCATATTCATGTTCCAGAAGGAGCAATTAAAAAAGATGGTCCAAGTGCTGGTGTCACGTTAACGACAGCGATCATTTCAGCATTTTCAGAGCATCCTGTAAGAGACGATATAGCTATGACTGGAGAAATCACATTAAGAGGACAAGTTCTTCCTATTGGTGGTTTAAAAGAAAAATCTATTTCAGCACACAGAAGTGGTATTAAGAAAATTATCATTCCAAAACAGAATGAAAAAGATATTGATGACATTCCTTTAAGTGTTAGAAACGAATTAGACATAGTCTTAGCTGATCATATTGATACAGTTTTAGAACATGCGTTTGTAAAATAGAGTCGTTAGACTCTATTTTTGTAAAGGAGAAGATTTATGTATAAAATCAATAAAGCAGAGTTCATGCTATGTGCAGCCTGGAAATCACAATGGCCAGATGAATCATTGCCTGAAATTGTAATGGCTGGAAGAAGTAATGTTGGAAAATCAAGTTTTATCAATACGATGACAAATCATTCAAAATTAGCGAAAGTCTCTGGGACTCCAGGGAAAACAAGAACGCTTAATTTCTTTAACGTTAATGATGAACTTAGACTTGTCGATGTTCCAGGTTATGGGTATGCAAAAGTCAATGATAAAATTAAGGAAAGCTTTGGAGACATGATCGATACTTATTTAAAAGATCGTGAAAATTTAAAAGGAATGATCTTATTGGTTGATTATCGTCACAAACCAACAAGAGATGATATAGAAATGTATGAATATGCAAAATATTATAAAATTCCTGTTATTGTTGTGGCAACCAAAGAAGATAAGTTAAAAAGAAACGATTTACAAAAGAATGCCAAAATCATTAAAACTGCTTTAGGTTTTGATAAATCAGATACGTTCTTACGTTTCTCAAGTTTAAATAAAGTTGGTATAGATGAAGTTTGGGAACAAGTCTTACAACTCATCGAAAAATAAAGACATGAATCATGTCTTTTTTTTCATATTCTCAATATCCGCGCATACAGTTTGTTAGGAGGTAATGTATGCAAAAAATAATTTTTAAGAAGACAATCGATTTAAATCACAATTTAAAAGAACTTGTTTCTATTTCTGTAGATGATTCAATTAACTATAAAATGGAGACATCAGGTATGCGCGCTATCGGAAGTATCGTGATCAATGGTGAATATAAAAATGATACTGATAGACAGGAATTTAGCCAAAGCATTGAACTTGATATTTTAGCTCCTTTTGAAAAAATCACAGACAAAAGAGAGTTCTTTATCAAGGTAGAGGATTTTGATTACACTACATCTGAAGGAAATTTAGCCCTCATTATTCAAGCATGTGTTTACGGTGTGAAAGACGACGAAGACAGAGTTGTCGAGGCTAAAGAAGCAGATATTGGTGAAGAAATTGAAAATTTATTACGTGAAGAAGAAATTTTACAAGAGGAAGAGGTTGTTGATGTGATTGAACCTGTAGAAGAGGTTGTAAAAGAAGTGGTTCCAGAAAAACCTATTATTAGGGTTGAACCAATTGAAGTTGTTGAAGAAGTTGCGAAACCTGTTGCTGAGGCGACAAAAGTTCCACTTCCAGTTTCAAAAGTTATGGTTGTTGAAGAATCAGATGATGAAGATGATGATTTAGGGACTTACTATCTCTATATAGTTAAAGATGGGGATACTTATTCATCAATCAGTGCTCATTATGGTGTTAACGAAGGAAAAGTAATGGCTTATAACCATGATCGTCCTTTATCTAGAGGGACAGTCGTTATTATTCCTTACGATGCATGAATGACATCTTATTAGACTATTATTCAATCAGTGTTGTTGGCATCATAAAAATCGCACATGATGTCTATAAAGTAAAAACGTCTGATGGTTTATATGTTCTTAAGGTGACTTCATCCAGGGAAATTGATAAAGTTTATCAGTATATTGAAGCACTGCATCTGCAGTGTTTCATTTCCATATACTTAAATCGCAACAATGAATTATTAACACCTTTTGAAGATCGTTACTTGTATCTTATGCCTTATGTAGATATCTCCCAAGGGGAGTTCAAAGAAATGAAAATCAAGTATTACTTTGAAACGCTTGCTTATCTCCATAAACATAGTTTTTATTATACTAAAGTCAACCATCAATATTTTGATACTTTACAAAAAGACATTATGTTAGTCATAAATGAAAGGGTCAAATACTACGATGACATGATTCAATACTTTGAGAAAATTGATATGAGATCTCCAAGTCAATGGATGTTTGTTATGAACTATTACCGAATATTTGAATCGTTAAAGAAGTCACAGGAATACTTACAGATGTACATGGCTGAAACTGAAGCATATACACAGATTAGGGTGTGTATGAATTATCGTCATTTTGATTACGATCATATTAGTTTAAAATCACAAGTGCTTATTTCATTAGAGCATATGAAAATAGATTTACCAATATATGATTTGTTTTATTTATATCAACGCATTCCAGATATACTTTTTGATCTTGATTGCTTTAGTGAGTTTTATTTTAAAAAGATAGAACTTAAAGTTGATGAAAGATTACTCTTATTTAGTTTGATGCATGTTGTACCATTAATAGAATTTAAGGATAATGAAATTGATAATATTATTAAATTATCAAGATTGTTATATTACCTAGATTCTATTCAAAACTTTACAGCACAGTTAATGAAATAAATTGACATTAAATATCTCATTTGATAAAATGATATTGCTATGAAGAGGAAGAGTACATTTTTCAATCTTTTAGAGAATTCCTGGTTGGTGAAAAGGAATAGAGGAGAAAATGGAAGGTAGCCTTGGAGCTTGTCTTTTGAACTGAGTAGGAAGTCACGTAGAACTGCGTTAAAGTTTTGAGGTATACTTATGTATACAAATTAAGGTGGTACCACGAACATTCGTCCTTATACGAATGTTCTTTTTATTTTAAGGAGGAAAATATATGAATTTATTTGATACTGTTGTATGGGTATGTTTTATTGGAGCACTTATATTTGTCGGATTTTTCTTTTCTAAGAGAATGAAAGCAACAAGAGAATTACAAAAAGCAGCATACAAAAGAAAAGAAGAAAAGAAAGAAATGTATTCTTATTTAAAACCGGGAACATTAGATACATGTCCTAGAGAAGATGTTGTGACTGCTGTTATTTTTCATTGTTTACAAAAAGAAGAAAACAATAATGAAGACTATTTAATTAATTTCAATGATAGTGAAAAATTAGTATATGCTATATATATGCTAAGTGAATCATTAGAGAATGGGAAGGGAAGTATTCATAACTTCTTCTTAAATCCAAGCTCACGTGTATTTAAAGATGATATCGTAGGATACTTTGAAAAATTACATGCTTTTGAAATCGCTGATTTAATGAAAGCAGCAAGACGTTTTGCTGAAATTATTGAAAATGATGAAGACGATGATGAAGACGATCCAGAAATGGGAGATTATTCTCGTTATAATTTTGCTGATTTTACACACGAGTTTATTACTTTGGTCTCATCAACAGATTTAAATTCAAAAATTGAAGAGTTTATTTTAAATCATAGAAATGATTTCTATGATGACAATATACCTGAAACTGATTTAGAAATCGAAGGAGAAGAGTAATGAAAGAATTGGCAACAAAATATGATCATAAGACGGTAGAACAAGGCAAATACAAGACGTGGTTAGATAAAAAGTATTTTGAAGCAGGGGATGTTTCAAAAAAACCTTATTGTATTGTTATTCCACCACCAAATGTTACAGGTAAATTACATTTAGGGCATGCATGGGATACAACGCTACAAGATATGATCATTCGTTATAAAAGAATGCAAGGGTTTGATGCTTTATGGTTACCAGGTATGGACCATGCTGGGATTGCAACTCAAGCAAAAGTTGAAGAACGATTAAGAGCGGAAGGGATCTCTCGTTATGATTTAGGAAGAGAAGGTTTCTTAGAGAAAGCTTGGTCTTGGAAAGAAGAATACGCTTCAATTATTAGAAGTCAATGGGAAAAAATGGGTCTAAGTTTAGATTATTCTAAAGAAAGATTTACATTAGACGATGGTTTAAGTGAAGCTGTTAAAACTGTCTTTGTCACTTTATATGAAAAAGGATACATCTATCAAGGTGAAAGAATCATTAACTGGGATCCTGCACAAAGAACAGCGTTATCTAATATTGAAGTTATACATAAAGAGATTGAAGGACATATGTACTACTTCAATTATAAAGTTGTTGAAACAGGGGAAACACTTGTTATCGCAACAACACGTCCAGAAACAATGTTTGCTGACCAAGCAATCTTTGTTCACCCTGATGATGAAAGATATACTCATTTACATGGATGTCATGCGATTAATCCAGCTAATGGAGAAGAATTACCAATTATGGCTGATGACTATATCGATATGAGCTTTGGTACAGCTGTTATGAAATGTACACCAGCACATGACCCAAATGACTTTGTATTGGCGAAAAAATATAATTTAGCGATGCCAATTTGTATGCATGATGATGGTACGATGAATGATATGTGTTTACAATTCAAAGGAATGGATCGTTTTGAATGTCGTAAAGAACTTGTTAAATATTTTGAAGAAAATGGCTTTGTTGATCATATTGAAACACACATGCATCAAGTCGGTCATTCTGAAAGAAGTAACGCTATTGTTGAACCTTATTTATCAAAACAATGGTTTGTTAAAATGGAGCCACTTGCAAGTGCTTCTTTAGATAATCAAAACAGTGATGATAAAGTAAACTTTATCCCTCAACGTTTTGAAAAAACATTTAAACAATGGATGGAAAATATTGAAGACTGGTGTATTTCAAGACAATTGTGGTGGGGGCACCAAGTTCCAGCATGGTATCACAAAGAAACTGGTGAAGTCTATGTTGGTTTAGAAGCACCTCAAGATATTGAAAATTGGAAACAAGATGAAGATGTTTTAGATACATGGTTCTCAAGTGCACTTTGGCCATTCTCAACATTAGGTTGGCCAGATTTAGATAGTGAAATGTTCCAAAGATATTTCCCAACTGATACACTTGTTACAGGATATGATATTATCTTCTTCTGGGTTTCTAGAATGATATTCCAATCACTAGAATTTACGAAAGAAGTTCCATTTAAAAATGTATTAATTCATGGTTTAATACGTGATGAGCAAGGAAGAAAAATGTCTAAGTCATTAGGTAATGGTGTTGATCCAATGGATGTTATTGATCAATATGGTGCGGATACGCTTCGTTTCTTCTTAACAACAAATTCATCACCAGGGATGGATTTACGTTATATTCCTCAAAAACTTGAATCATCATGGAACTTTATCAATAAGATTTGGAATTCTGCACGTTTCGTTATGATGAATATTGATGAAGATATGGATTATAATACTTTATCATTTGAAAACTTAAACTTAGCTGATCAATGGATTCTTAATCGTTTAAATAAGGTTATTGAATCAGTTGATGAAAATATGGATAAATTTGAGTTTGTAAATGTTGGTACAGAATTGTATAACTTTATTTGGGATGATTTCTGTTCATGGTATATTGAACTTGCAAAAGTTCATTTAAACGGACAATGTCCAGTAGAGAAGAAAGCAACACAAGAAACACTTGTTTATGTGTTAAATGCTATTGTGAAGTTATTACATCCATTTATGCCATTTGTTACTGAAGAAATCTTCCAATCAATTCCTCATGTTGAAGAAACAATCTGTTTAGCAGCTTGGCCAACAGTTAAAACTGAATTTAATAGTGATACAATTGATAATCAATTCACTTATTTAATTGATATTATCAAAGGTATTAGAAATATTAGAGCACAATATACAATTAAAAATGCAATTGATGTTGCTTATTCAATTAATACAAAAGATGAACAATTATCAGTATTCTTAGATGATTTGGCACCTTACGTATTAAAATTATGTAATGCTCAATGTATTGGATATAATATTGAAAATTCACAACATGTAGCAACAGAAATGATCAAAGGTGGTCATGCGTTGGTTGTTGAATTAGGAGATTACCTAGATTTTGAAGCAGAAAAAGAAAAATTAAGAGATGAACTTAATAAATTAAAAGGTGAAATCAAACGTTGTGAGGGTATGTTAGCGAATCCACGATTTGTAGAAAAGGCACCAGCAGATAAAGTTCAAGCAGAAAAAGACAAATTAACTGACTATCAGTTAAAATATGCATCTGTAGAAGAACAATTAAAATCAATGTAAAAAAAGCGGGAAACCGCTTTTTTTGTTAAAGAAAATTGATTTTTAAATTTATATATAGAATTAGAGGGCTACAGAAGGAGGGAAAAATGAAAGAATTAACATTACAACAACAATATGAGGTGCAAGGGGGGTCAGTTATTGGGACGACATTGATCTATCTCTTACTTGGAGCAGGAATTTATAAACTTGTAACATCGACAAAAGGTCGAATCAGTTTACCTCGTATTATTACACTTGAGTGGAAAAGTTAATGAAAGGCGCAAGCCTTTCATATTTTTATAAAAAGCACATATATTATGTTGAGGTGATATATATGAGATCAGAAATTAAAGTTTCTATAGTCAGTTTTTTGTTGTGTTGTATGTTTATGTTGGGCTTTACATACGTTAATGGAATAGGGGAAAAAGTATATTATGTTTATCAAGTTGGTATTTATAAAGATGCAAGCAATCGAGATAATAAGATTGAAGAACTTGAATCAAAAGGGTTTGATAGTTACTCCTATTTAAGGGATGATCAATATTATGTTTTATCGATGATCAGTGACGATTTAGAAGAGGTTGAGGAACATTCTCAAGCCTATAAGGGAATTATAAAACAATATACAGTATCCTATAACGTATCTAAAGAAGGTTTGTTAAATGTGTTAGAACAAGGCGTCAAGTTTGATTAAAAATATACCATTAGCAGAAAGTCCAAGAGAAAAAGCACGTACACAAGGCATTGAACATTTAAGTAATGTAGAATTATTAGCGTTGATCCTAAGAACGGGGAATAAAGATGAATCAGTACTTCAAGTCTCTGAAAGGGTATTGAATGAGGCTGGAGGAATGTCTTCTTTCTCAAATTTAAGCTATAGTCAATTAACTTCAATAAAAGGTATAAAACAGGCTAAGGCAATTGAAATGCTCGCTGTTATAGAAATAGCGAAGCGTATGAGGGAAAGAGATGTGAAAGAATGTTCTCTTTTATCTCCTCACGATATTTATTTACGAATGAAAAATAAATTAATGTATTTAAAACAAGAACATTTTTTAGTTTTGTGTTTAAACACAAAAAATAGAGTCATAATGGAAAAGACAATTTTCATAGGTACGATTGATATGAGCGTTGTGACTCCTAGAGAAGTTTTTAAAGAAGCTATTGCTGTTTCAGCAGCAAAAATTGTTCTTGTTCATAATCATCCAAGTGGAGATGCAAGTGCAAGCGAAGAAGATGTTGCACTCACGCGTGTCTTTATTGAACTCGGTGAAATGTTGGCGATTGAAGTGATCGATCATATCATTGTAGGATGGAATGAATTCTATAGTCTAAAAGCGAGTAAACTATTTAAAGAGTCATGATTGAAACACTCTTTTTGGTTTGCTTTTTTTAATACCAGATATTATAATAGAATGGATTGGAGTGATATTGTGTATAAAAACGAAAATAAGGAACGAAAAATGAAAAAATATATGATTATAGCCACAATCGCTATTATCATATTTTCTATAGGAACCCTTGTTGTTGGGAGAAATCCAACACGAATTGAAAATATATTAAAAGATACAGTCGCAAATCTTGAATACTATATACTTAAAGCACCAGTAGAATATGTATCAAATATAGTGAATGAGTATGTCGCGTTAAAAGATGCTTATGAAGAAAATAAAATTTTAAAAAGACAGCTAGATGGTCTACAAAAAGAAATTGCATATAATGAGACATTGCAATCAGATTTAAATGAAATAAAAGCGTTATTAGATATGCAATATTTACCGACTGACTATAATATTAAATATACAACCGTTATTGGAAGGGTTCCTTCGTACTGGAATCAAGAATTAACGATAGATTTAGGACGTGCCTCTGGGATCGAAGAAGGTATGGCAGTCATTAATTCTCAAGGTATGATAGGAAGTGTTACATATGTTGGTGAATTGACATCTACTGTATCACTATTAACGAGAGAAAACGCAGTCAGTCAGTTACCAGTTTCAATTATCTCAGATGATAAAGAATATTACGGATTACTTGATTCTTATGATACAGAAAGAAATGCCTATCGCGTTATTCTATTAAGTGATAGCGATGGCATTGTGAACGGGTTAAATGTTGTTACAAGTGGTTTAGGTGGAACAGGAAAGAGTCCAAGAGGCATCTTGGTAGGAACGACATTAGAAGTCTCGAAAAGTGAATCATCAGTATCTACAGTTGTTTATGTACAACCAACAGTTGACTTTAATGCATTAACTTATTTGGCTGTTGTTCAAAGGGTCAATGAGTAATGAAGAAAATAAATGAAAATCTCTTTCTTAGAAATTTCCTGATCATTATTCTGTTCTTTGTGTTTGACAGTTTTGTTAATCATTTCCTACCAACTGATTTTATGAAAACAGGCATCTCATTTGTTTGTTATAGTGGACTGATGATGTATACATTATTAGTGGGTTCATTTAAAAAAGTAGAACGTTTTGCGTATGGTGCAGTGTGCGGCGCTTATTATGCTGTTGTATACGGAGATTCATTCGTCATTTATATACTTATTTATTGTTTTATCGCGTTTTTTTTGACTTATCTATTGAAAATAGAACAATTAAACTTACCAGAATCTATGATGCTCGGTTTTTTGACAATATTCTTACAAGAAGCCTTGATATACTGTTTAATGTGGATATCAGGAACAACGCAGATTCAGGTAGATAGTTTTGTCATTTATTTCTTGTTACCGACATTATTATTTAACATGATATTATCGCCAGTTGTTTATGCTATCTATAATAAATTAGTATAGAGGTGACAATATGAATGTAACGATGAGAAGTGCAAATGACGTTTTAACATTCAAATTCAATGAAGAAACTCAATTCTCTGAATTATTAGGAGAATTAAATGGGCTTTTGGAACAACCTCTTTTTAATCAAGATGGTTATTATCCAAGAGCTTTTTTCGATATTGGAAAGAGAATCTTAAACGAAGATGAGATTGTTTCATTGATGAAACTCTTAAAACAACACAAAAAGATCATTTTCGACGGTGTGACATGCACTAAAGAAAAAGAAAACATGCAGTTGATCAAAAGAGTCATCCGTAATGGTGAAACAATTCGTGTCGATGTCCCAACGCTATTTTTAGACGATATTAATCCTGGAGCATTTATACATTGCTATAGCGATGTCTACTTTATGGGGAGAGTGAGTGGATGTATTATTGGGATGAATTCGTCGGTAAAAATTTGTGGAAGAGAGTTTGAACGATGTAAAATATCAATAAATCAAAAAACTCTTCAGGATGTGACAATATCCGCGATGGTAACGGTATATTATGAAGATAATGATATTGTATTGTTGAAGGAGGAAAAATAATGAGGACAATTGTTATCACTTCGGGGAAAGGTGGAGTTGGAAAAAGCAGTGTGTCGATTAATATCGGTTATGCTTTGGCTAACAGAGGGGAAAAAGTATGTTTAATTGATGCAGATTTTGGTTTAAAAAACCTTGATGTGATGATGGGATTAGAAAACAGAGTTATCTATGATCTTCATGACGTTGTAACAAATAAATGTACCTTACAACAAATACTTGTTAAAGACAAAAGATACGATTCATTATATTTATTACCAGCATGTAAATCTTTATCACTTGAAGAAATTGATGTTAACTATATGGTTCAAATGGTAGATCAACTTCAAGAACAGTTTGATTACATACTCATTGATAGTCCTGCAGGTATTGAAAAGGGGTTTCAATATGCAACTGGATTATGTAAGGAAGCAATTGTTGTTGTCAATTTAGATGTAGCATCTTTAAGAGATGCAGATCGCGTTATCGGATTATTATTAAAACAGGGGATCACAGAATTACAAATGTTAGTGAACAAATATAATTCTGATGATATTAATCAAGGGAGAAGTTTGTCTTTAAGGGATGCTCATGAAATCTTAAGTATTCCGTTACTTGGAATTGTGTATGATGATCATCAAATGATCGAAGCAAATAATAAGGGTGTACCAGTTTATGTAGATCGCAAAAGCTTAATCAGCCTATGTTTCGACAGAATAGCACAAAGATTAGAGGGAATTGAGGTTCCTTTCATGAAATATAAAAAGAAAAAGTTATTAGATAAGTTATTTAGATAATATTTTTAAATATTCATCATAAGTATTTATGAGGTGATATTACTTATGAGCGATATTGAAGAAGTCAGAAGACGAATGAGAAATAGAAGGGGAAAAAGAGCTAAATCATTAAATGATAGACAATTTACCAAAATTTATAATGGTATGATTAAGTTTATGGTGATTTTAGCTGTTGCTATCGGTGTCTTTTCTTATATTAAATTTAGTCCGAACCAGACTTATATTCAAGATTATGTTTTAAATGACTTAAAATTCAATCAAGTCATTCAATGGGTGAGTGATAGAATGTTCTTCTTTCAAGGCAGTGATGATCCAATTGTCGTCACATCTGGGGTGTCTTATCAACATTTAGAAGGTAACTTTTATTCGAACTCAACAAATGAAGTTTTAAGTTTTACAAATGGGCGCGTTATTTATGAGGGAGAGCAAGATATGCTAGGTAAGTATATCACGGTACTTTTCTCTAATGAAGTTGAGGTGACTTATGGGCAACTCAATGATGTATTTGTCAAATTGTATGATACAGTTAATCCATCAACTATTATCGGTACTTACGACGAAAAATTGATGTTAATCTTTACAAAAGGTGAAGCTGAAATAGATTATGATACATTTATGGCGTCTTTGTAAATTAATGCGTATTCACCCAATAACTTATATTTACTTATCATTAGCACTGATAAGTGGTTTCTTGAGTGAATACATGTTTGCCTTAATTATTGTTCTAGTTCATGAGGTATGCCATTATTTAATGGCATACTATTTTCATTTTGATATAGAAAAAATTGAAATTTTACCTTTTGGCGCTTTCTTAAGTATACAAGACTTTTATGAACACTCATTAAAAGAAAATTTATGTGTGTTACTCGCTGGCCCATGCTCACACATATTTATCCATTTTGCTTTATATTTGGTTAAGGATCCAACACTCAATGTTTATTTAAACCAAATAAACTTTTATGTCTTTGCTTTTAATTTGGCTCCAATCTATCCATTAGATGGATCAAAAATTATAGGAGTTATTTTAGAAACAGCCTTATCTATAGAAGATGCACTCTATTTTCAATTGAAAATCTCAGTTTTTGTTTTCTGTATTCTCTCAGTATTTTATATTCAAACAAATACAATGATTATTATTGGTTATTTATTTGTAGAACAAATAAAGTTTTATAAAGATATACCAAAAATACTCAGACAAATATATATTAGAATTGATCAAAATCAATATACGAAGATTAAGATTCAAAGAAAGTGGAAATATAAGAGAGGTTATAAAAATTATTATCTTGTTGATGGTAAAATGCAAAAAGAGAATGATGTTATTTTTGAACTCCTAAAAAATACAAAAAAACAGATTTAACCTTGTTCTTTTTGTTGAATTGTGTTATCATATCACAGGTATTAAAAAATACACACATTGTGAATTCTTAAATCGGGTGCCTATCATGGTGGTTTAAGTTAGAAGCAGTGGAGGAAAAAAACAAAAGGAGGAAGTTACAATGGCAGTAATTTCAATGAAAAAATTATTAGAAGTTGGTGTACATTTCGGACATCAAACAAAAAGATGGAATCCAAAAATGGCTCCATACATTTTTACATCAAGAAATGGAATTTACATTATTGATTTAAAAAAATCATCAGATAAAATCGATGAAGCTTACGCAGCATTAATGGATATCGTTGCTAAAGGTGGAAAAGTTTTATTTGTTGGTACAAAAAAACAAGCTCAAGAAGCAGTTGCTTTAGAAGCAGCAAGATCTGGAAGCTACTATGTTAATTCACGTTGGTTAGGTGGAACTTTAACAAACTTCAAAACTATCCAAAAAAGAATTAGAAGATTAAAAGAATTAGAAAAAATGGAAGAAAACGGAACTTTCGATTTATTCACTAAAAAAGAAGCGATTCTTTTAAAGAAAGAACAAGTTAAATTAGAAAAGAACTTAGGTGGTATCAAAGAAATGAAGAGATTACCTAACGCTTTATTCGTGATCGATCCAAAAGTTGAACATAATGCAGTTGCAGAAGCAAAAATCTTAGGAATCCCTGTATTCGGTATCGTTGATACTAACTGTGATCCTGATGAAGTTGATTACGTAATCCCTGCAAATGATGATGCAATCAGAGCAGTTAAATTAATCGTAGCAGCTATGGCTGATGCTGTATGTGAAGCTAAAGGTGAACCTTTAACAGTAGCATACGTTAAAGATGAAGATGAAAAAGAAGTATCTATGAATGATGCTGTTGCTTCAGTAGAAGAAAGTAAACAAAGAGGACCAAGATACAAAAACAATAACCGTCCTAGAAACAATAGACCAAACGATTCAAGAAGATAGTTAGGGTTGATGAGGGAGGCTTATGTCTCTCTTTTTTATAAAAATAATCATGGAGGAAATGAAAAATGGCAATTAGTGCAAAATTAGTAAAAGAATTACGTGAAAAAACTGGTGCTGGAATGATGGATTGTAAAAAAGCATTAGAAGAGTGTAATGGTGATTTAGAAGCATCATTCGATTGGTTAAGAGAAAAAGGTATCGCAAAAGCTGCTAAGAAAGCTGACCGTATTGCTGCAGAAGGATTAACTGCATTCGTAGTTGATGGAGATAAAGCTGCAATCGTTGAAGTTAACTCTGAAACAGATTTCGTTGCTAAAAATGCTGAGTTCCAACAATTAGTTAAAGATGTTGCTGCTTTAGTATTAGCAAATGAACCAGCTGATTTAGAAGCTGCTTTAAAATTACAAATCGAAGGTAAAGATTTAGAAACTTTAATCGCTGAAAAAAGTGGTAAAATTGGAGAAAAATTATCTTTAAGAAGATTCGTGGTTATGAGCAAAGATGCATCTGAAGAATTCGGTGCTTACTCTCATATGGGTGGTAAAATGACTGCATTAGTTAAATTAACTAACACAGAAGCTGAAAAAGCAAGAGATGTAGCAATGCATGTTGCTGCAAGTGCTCCTCAATATATCGATAGAACTGCAATCCCTGCAGAAGTATTAGATAGAGAATTACACGTATTAAAAGCACAAGCAATGGAAGAAAACGCTGCTAGCGCTAAACCAAAACCAGAAAATATTATTGAAAAAATGGTTGAAGGTCGTTTAAATAAAAACTTAAAAGAAATGTGCTTAGTTGATCAAGAATTCATTAAAGATCCTGATTCAACAGTAGCAAAATACTTAGGAAATGGAGCTGTTGTTGAAATGGTACGTTTCCAAGTTGGTGAAGGAATCGAAAAGAAAGAAGAAAACTTTGCTGAAGAAGTTGCTGCACAAATGAAAGCTGTTTAACATTTGATGAGGGCCATTTTGTGCCCTTTTCTTATAATTAGAAGGAGAACAATATTATGTACAAGAGAGTCTTGTTAAAAGTCAGTGGTGAAGCATTAGCCGGTGAACAAGGATTTGGAATTAATCCAGTTGTTGTTGCTGATGTTGCTCGTCAAATTAAAGAAGCTAAAGAAATTGGTGTAGAAATTGCTATTGTTTGTGGTGGTGGAAATATCTGGCGTGGAAAAACTGGAAGCGATATGGGTATGGAAAGAGCTGCAGCAGATTATATGGGTATGTTAGCGACTGTTATGAATGGTATGGCTTTACAAAATGCTTTAGAAACATTAGGTGTTCATACGCGTTTATTATCAGCGATTGACATGAAAGAAGTTGCTGAACCATATATTAGAAGACGTGCTGTACGTCATTTAGAAAAAGGAAGAATTGTCATTTTCGGTGCAGGTACTGGAAGTCCATTCTTTACAACAGACACAACTGCTGCTTTAAGAGCTGCAGAAATGAATGCTGATGTCATTTTAATGGCTAAAAATGGTGTTGATGGAGTTTACTCTGATGACCCTAAACATAATCCTGATGCTAAAAAATATGATCATATTACATATTTTGACGTGTTAAATGAAGACTTACATATCATGGATCAAACTGCTATTACTTTATGTAAAGATAATGGAATTGATTTATGTGTGTTCAACATGCAAGAAGATGGTAACATCGCTAAAGCTTGTAATGGTGAATCTATTGGTACAATTATTTCGAAAGGAGAAAAAGCGTAATGTTAGAACTTATTTTAGAAGAAGCAACAGAAAAAATGGAAAAGTCTGTAGACTCATTCATTAAACAATTATCTACAGTAAGAACTGGACGTGCTAATCCTAATATGTTAGACCGTGTTATGGTTGATTATTATGGATCAAAAACACCAGTAAATCAAACTGCTGGTATCTCTGTTGTAGAAGGTCGTCAATTGGTTATTAAACCTTATGACAAAACAATCTTAAGAGATATTGAACATGCGATTTACGAAGCGGATTTAGGATTAACACCACAAAATGACGGTGAAATCATCCGTATTAATGTTCCTGCTCTGACAGAAGAAAGACGTAAAGAATTTGTTAAAGTGGTTAAGAAACATGCAGAAGAAGCAAAAGTCGCTTTAAGAAATATTCGTCGTTCAGCTAATGATGATATTGAAAAATCAGACATGAGTGAAGATGAAGTGAAACATGGTAAAAACCAAGTTCAAAAATTAATTGATGATTATGTAAAAAAGGTAGATGCTTTAACAGTTGAGAAAGAAAAAGATCTTATGACTGTTTAAAAGGCATCGCCTTTTTCTATACTTATAAAAAGAAGACAAAAAATGACATATACAGTTATTTCACTTACTTTCTTTGTTCCTTTCAAATCTTCTTTATGATATAATCAATAAATATATGAGGTGAATTTATGTTCTTTAAACAAAAACAAAAAGATTATCAATTAGATCAAAATAATATTCCAAAACATATTGCATTTATTATGGATGGAAATGGAAGATGGGCGAAAAAAAGAAAACTTCCAAGAACTTATGGACATCATGAAGGAACAAAGACGATTAGAACTTTAGCTTTAGAAGCAAATAAGTTGGGTGTAAAAGCAATGAGTTTATATGCTTTTTCTACAGAAAACTTTAAGAGGGACGCAAAAGAAGTTGAATATATTTTTAAATTACCAAAAGAATTTTTTAATTTGTACTTTGATGAATTAATGAAAAATAATGTCCAAATACGTTATATTGGTCATTTAGAATTGGCTCCAAAGGAAACACAAATGATTATACAAGATGCGGTTAAAAAGTCATCTGAAAATACTGGATTAATTTTATGTTTTGCTTTTATATATGGTGGGCGTGATGAAATATTAAATACGACGAAACTCATGTGCGAACAATATAAAGCTGGTGTTATTACTTTAGATGAATTAACAGAAGACTATTTTGAAAAACATCTTATGACAGGTGATTTACCTCCTGTTGACCTTATGGTTAGAAGTAGTGGCGAATACAGATTGTCTAATTTCTTCCTATGGCAGCTTGCTTATGCTGAATTTGTCTTTGATGAGACATTATGGCCAGATTATGATGAAGAATGTTTACATCGTGCTATTGCGATTTATCAAGGTAGAGAAAGACGTTTTGGAGGAGTATTAAAATGAAAACAAGAATATTAACAGCTTTAGCAATGGTTGTTGTTGTCCTTCCGTGTGTCTTATTAGGGCGTCTTCCATATACAATTTTATTAGCTTTTGTCGCTGTTGCAGCGACATTTGAAATGTTGTCAATTTGTCAAAGACCAAAAGCAAATATATACCTTTATATTGTGGTAGGAATATATATCATATACTCAGTATTTTTCAATACAGGATTAATGATATCTATTGAACCTTTTATGATTTTAGTTATTGCACTTTTATGTGCTCATTTATTTGATAAAGGAATGGACTATAATCGTGTATGCTATTATGCATTAACTGCTTTTATCGTTGCTGGTGGGTTAAGAGTGATCTACTTATTAAGAATGGAATTAGGTTTTAGTTATATTATTATGTTAGCATTAGCGACATTTGGTACTGATACTGGCGCTTACTTTTCTGGTTTATTATTTGGTAAACACAAACTTTGTCCAAGATTATCTCCAAAAAAGACAATTGAAGGTTCTATAGGGGGTATTATTGTAGGGACATTATTGTCTACTCTATTTGCCTACTATATCGGAATTCCAATTGAATTAGGACAAGTTGTCTTCATTTGTTTTATATTAACGATTACAGGTCAAGTAGGAGATTTAACTTTCTCTGCTATGAAACGTCAATTTGAGGTGAAAGATTTTTCGCAACTCTTACCAGGCCATGGTGGTATCTTAGATCGTATTGATGCTTTACTATTTAACGCTATGGTATTAGGGTTAATGATGCAAATTGTTGTTAAGGTGGTAGGATAATGAAAAATATATGTGTTTTAGGTGTGACAGGATCAATAGGTTTACAAACGGTTGATGTTGTGATGAACCATAGTGACGAGTACCATATTGTCGCTATGAGCGCAGGAAAAAATATAACTGTATTAAAAGATATTCTTACAAAAATATCTCCAAAACACGTTTGTGTAATTAGTGAAGAAGATTGCCGTCATTTACAAGAAGAATATCCTCATATTCATTTTTGTTATGGTGAACAAGGATTAATTAAAATAGCAACTTTAGAAACTGTTGATCTTGTTTTAAATGCAATTGTTGGGTTTGCTGGTTTATTGCCAACAATACGTGCAATTGAGAATAAAAAAACAATTGCTCTTGCAAATAAAGAAACATTAGTTGTTGCTGGTCATATTATTATGCCTTTAATAAAGGAATATGGTGTTGATATGCTTCCTGTAGATAGTGAACATTCAGCTATTTTCCAAAGTTTAAATGGTGAAAATAAAAAAACAGTGAGTAAAATTTTATTAACAGCGAGTGGTGGTAGTTTTAGAGATTTAACTCGTGATCAATTAAAAGATGTTACAGTTGAACAAGCATTAAAGCATCCAAATTGGTCAATGGGAGCTAAAATTACAATTGATAGTGCAACACTTTTTAATAAAGGTTTGGAAGTTATTGAAGCAAAATGGTTATTTGATGTTGATTATGATCAAATTGAAGTTTTTATTCATCCAGAGAGTATAGTTCATTCAATGGTTGAATATAATGATACATCGGTTATTGCTCAATTAGGAACACCAGATATGCGTTTACCTATTCAATATGCCTTGTCATATCCGAATAGATTACCTCTAATGAATAGTGAACGTCTATCATTAGCTAAGGTAGGAACCCTACATTTTTCTAGTCCGGATATGGAAAGATTCCATGCGTTAGAACTTGCATATCAAGCAGGGAGAACGGGTGGTTCTATGCCTTGTGTTTTGAATGGAGCAAACGAAGTTGCCAACTCATTGTTCTTGAATGGGAAAATCTCTTTCCTTCAAATAGAAGAATTAGTGGAGTCAGCTATGAAGGCTCATCATGTTGTTGGTAACCCAAGTTTAGAAGAATTAATTGAAATTGATGCATGGGCTAGACAACATGTCATGAAACAGTTAGGAGAGGAATAATGCAAAATATTATTAATATTCTTGTTTTTCTTATCATATTAGGATCAATCATTACAGTACATGAACTCGGGCATTTTCTTGCTGCAAAGTTCTTTGGTGTTTACTGTAGCCATTTCTCGATAGGATTTGGTCCGAAAATTTGGTCAAAGAAAACAAAAGAAACAGAGTACGAAATTAGAATACTTCCATTTGGAGGATTCGTTGCTATGGCAGGAGAAGAAACTGAAGCGGATGAAGATAAAGTTGAAAATTTGCCAGCTGAACGTACATTACAAGGAATTCAAACTTATAAAAAGGTCATTATTTTCTTAGCAGGAGTTTTTATGAACTTCTTATTAGCATTTGTCGTTTTGGTTGGAGTCAATTTAACAGTTGGTGTAACAACATTTGAACAAGCGCAAATTGGTGCTATTATTGAAAATTCACCGGCTGAAGTTTATAATCTCCAAGTCGGAGATCAAATTGATAAGGTTTATGTACAAGAATCAGATCAAACGTATTTAATTGAAAAATATGAGGACTTAAATCTAAGTCGCGATGCATTAGGTTTAACAACTGAAACTATACATGTGACATTTGAAATAACAAGAAATAATGAAACTATTGAAGTTCCAATGGAACTCGCGTATAGTGAATCAAGTCAATCTTATTGGATTGGTATGTATCAAGCAACGCGCGATTTAACTTTTGTTGAAGCATTTACTTATACATTTGCTTCAATAGGAAGTATGAGTGTCATGATCTTCGTTGCATTGGGGCAATTGGTCACACAATTTGCTTCAACGATTGGTCAACTTTCTGGCCCTGCTGGTATTTACCAAATCACTGCAGAAGTGACTCAAACAGGCCAAGTTGCATATATACTTCAACTGCTTGCAATGTTATCGGTTAACATCGGGATCTTTAATTTATTACCAATCCCTGGCCTAGATGGATGTCAAGTCATCTTTGCAGTTGTAGAAAAAATTATTGGAAGAGATTTACCAACAAAATTGAAATTTGCACTTCAAATTATGGGCTTAGGACTTGTTGTTCTGCTTATGGTGATAGTCACTTTTCAAGATATTATGAGAATTTTTGGATAGGGATATTTTATCCCTATCTTTATTTGGAGGAAGAATTATGGATAAAATGAAAATCTTATTGCAACAACTCGAAATCACTGATAATGTGGAGGCGCTGAAACATGCGAGTATAGATAAAGTATGTGTTAACCAAAAGGGTCATTATACTTTTTATTTGTTTTCTCATACGATTGCACCTTTAGATGAAGTAAGAATCTTATTGTCTGCAAAAGCAACATTCCCATATCCAGCTGATTTCCATTTCCAATGGACTTCAGCCTTTCCTCAAGATATATTATTAGACTACGCAGTTTTTATATTTGAAGGATTATCAAGACGTTATGGCCAATTAACATTTATCAATAGAGATAATATTCGCTTTTCAAACGATATCTTATACATAGAAGTATTAAATGAAATTCAATTATCTCAAATAAAACATTTATATAAAGAGTTTGACAAGTACTTTCATAAATTTGGGATAGATATTGGATTTGAAGCTGTGATCGATACAAATAATGAACAGTATATATCTATACAAAAAGAAATGGATTCACTTAATGAAGTGGTTGTTAATGAGCAAACATTTATGAATACGGAACAACCCGTTACTGTTGAAAAACCTAAATATAGATCATACAAAAAAGAATACTTTTCAATTACCATTGATGAAATCAATAGTGATGTAAAAGATGTTATGATACAAGGTTATGTATTTAAAGTTGAAACAAGAAAAGTTAAATCGGGAAAAACAATTTTAACTATGTTTATAACGGATTATACGAATAGTATTGTTGTTAAGAAGTTTGTCAATGCTGATGCGAATGGACAAGAAGAACTTGGTCTCATTGGTAAGGGTAATAAATGGGTGAGAATTAAAGGAAATGTAGAGTATGATTCCTTTGCGAAAGATACTGTCATTATGGCAAGAGATATGGAAGTGATTCCCTCTCCGCAGGTTAGAGTTGATAATGCTCCGGTGAAACGTGTTGAACTTCATCTTCATTCAAAAATGTCTGCGATGGATGGTATAAATAATATCTCTGAATACATTGAAAGAGCTGCTTATTGGGGACATGACGCAATTGCTATTACCGATCATGGAAATGTTCAATCTTTTCCAGAAGCACAAATGGCGGCATCACGTAACAAGATGAAAATGATTTATGGCGTTGAGATGTATATGGTCGATCCTGAAATTAAAGCTGTTTATAATACAGCAGACCGTAGTTTAAAAGATATTACATATGTTTCATTCGATTTAGAGACGACAGGATTATCTATTATTGATGATGATATTACTGAGTTTGGTGGAGTCATTTATGAAAAGGGGCAAGAGGTTGCTCGTTTACAAAGTTTAATTAAACCTAATAAAATGATTTCTAGTAAAATCACTCAACTAACAAACATCACTAATGAAGATGTGAGTCATGCACCAACTATACAAGAGTTTATTCCTAAAATATTAGAATTCTTTGGTGATCATGTTCTCGTTGCACATAATGCAAAATTCGATGTTGGCTTCTTAAATGAAGTTTTGGTTCGTTACGGGTACCCAAAAATATCTAATCCTGTAATCGATACATATCCATTAGCGATTAAGTCATTACCAGACTGTAAGGGGTATAGCCTTGGTCAAGTTGCAAGATACTATAAAGTTCCATACGATGGGAGTGTTGCCCATAGAGCAGATTACGATGCTGATGTACTAGCGAGTGTCTTTAATATGATGATTCATGATTTAATGTCTCGTGGAATGGAAACAATAGATGATTTTAATAATATTCCTTGTGACTATGCTTATAAGGTTGTCCGACCAAGTCATATGTGTGTTTTAGCCAAAAATAAATTAGGATTAAAAAATATGTTTAAACTTGTCTCAGAGTCAAATACGACATATTTTAATAAAGTTGCGCGTATACCACGCGTCAAGTTAGAAGAATATCGTGAAGGCCTTCTCTTTGGAAGTGGGTGTTATAACTCTGAAATTGTAGACATAGCCCTCACGCGAAGTATTGAAGAATTAAAACAAGCGGTTAAATTCTATGACTATATTGAAATCTTACCTTATGATATTTATCAATATTTCCTAGAAAGAGGACGCGTAGATACCAAAGAAGAACTTGTTCGCGCTTTAAGAAGAATTGTCGATGTTGCAAAAGAAGAAGGTGTCATGATTGTCGCAACAGGAGATGTGCACTATTTAGATCAAAAAGATAAAATATTTAGGGATGTCTTTACATGTAATGCAAAAATTGGGTTGGGAGGAGCACTCCATCCTTTAACAGATCGCCGTGATCCTACTGCTTGGACACCTGATGAATATTTTAGAACGACTCAAGAAATGTTAGATTCTTTACCTTATTTAACGGAATCTGAAGCTTATGAGTATACAGTTGTTAATACAAGAAAGATAGCGGATATGATTGATGGCGATTTCAATGTTGTCCATGATAAACTCTTTACACCTCATATTGATCAAGCTGATGAAAAATTAAGAGAACTTTGTTATGACAATGCATACAAACAATACGGTAATCCATTACCAGAATTGGTTGAAAAACGTCTAGCAAAAGAATTAGATAATATTATTAAACACGGTTTTGGTGTTATCTATTATATTTCACACTTACTTGTTAAAAAATCAAATGATGCAGGCTACTTAGTTGGAAGTCGTGGATCTGTAGGATCTTCATTTGTTGCGACAATGGCCGATATTTCTGAGGTAAATCCATTACCACCACATTATTATTGTCCTCATTGTCAATACAGTGAGTTCTTAGAAGAAGGTGTTATAGCAAATGGATATGACTTAGTTGATAAAGATTGCCCTAAATGCGGTAAACCTCTTAAAGGGGATGGTCATAACATTCCGTTTGAAACCTTCCTTGGATTTAATGCTGATAAAGTTCCAGATATAGATTTAAATTTCTCTGGGGAATACCAACCTCAAGCACATGCGTACACTAAAGAAATATTTGGTGAATCACATGTCTATAGAGCGGGGACAATATCTACTGTAGCTGAAAAGACAGCATATGGTTACGCAAAAGGATACGCCGAACTTATGGGTAAAGAAGCAACGATACGTGCTGCAGAATTAGAAAGAATTTCAAGAGGGTGTACTGGAGTAAAAAGAACAACAGGATCCCATCCTGGTGGTATTATTGTTATTCCTGAAACGATGGATGTCTATGATTTTACACCTTATCAATTCCCTGCTGATGATTTGTCATCAGAATGGAAAACGACTCACTTTGACTTCCACGCTATCCATGATAATGTCTTGAAATTTGATATCCTTGGACACGTTGATCCAACGGTGATCAGAATGCTTCAAGATTTAACAGGAGTTAACCCAAAAGATATACCAACGAATGACCAAAAGGTTATGAGTTTATTTACATCAACAGAAGCATTAGGAATTGATTTATCTCAAATATCATGCAAAACTGGTGCTTTAGGTTTGCCTGAGTTTGGAACTAAATTTGTTCGTGGTATGTTAGAACAAACAAAACCAAAATCATTTAGCGATCTTGTCATTATATCGGGATTATCACATGGTACAGATGTATACTTAGGTAATGCTGAGACTTTAATTTCGTCAGGAACGTGTACATTAAGTGAGGTTATCGGATGTCGTGATGATATCATGGTCTACTTAATTGAAAAAGGTGTCCCAAATAAGGATGCATTTGATATTATGGAATTTGTTCGTAAGGGGAAAGCAACAGCCGTCTTCCCTCAAAAGAATTATGAAGAACTCATGAGAGAAAACAATGTCCCAGATTGGTATATTGAATCATGTAAAAAAATAAAATACATGTTCCCTAAAGCCCATGCTGCAGCATATGTTTTAAGTGCAATTCGTGTGGCATGGTGGAAGGTTTATTATCCACGTGAATACTATGCAGTTTACTTTACAACACGTTGCGATGCGTATGAAATCCAAACATTAATTGCAGGAAAAGACGCTATTTATACAAGGTACAATCAATTGTTAACATTGAAACAACAAGGTGAAAAAATATCTAATAAAGAAGAAGCTTTGATTCAAATGTTTGAACTTGCAATTGAAATGCATGAAAGAGGATATTATTTCTCAAATATAAATATTGATACATCGCTATCAACTCGTTTCTCTTTAGATCAAACAGATGATCGAGCAATTCTACCTCCGTTTACTTCTGTAGATGGATTGGGTGAAGCTGTTGGAGATAGTGTTATTGAAGCACGTCAAGTCAGAGAGTTTTTATCTAAAGAAGATGTTATTAAAAGAACAAAGCTTAACAATACACAAGTTGATTTCTTATCTAGAATAGGTGTCTTTGATCATCTTTCAGAGGAGAACCAATTGTCTTTATTTGACTTTTCATAAAATGTGAATTATTTATTGAATAAATGGATATAATATGGTATATTAGTAGAAGAATAAGTCAGTAACGAGAGGGGAAACCCTCTCGTTTATATTTGCATGGAGGATGAAATGGAAGAAAAGTTGACTGAATTATTACAACCAATATTGGAAAAAAACCGTGTTTATTTAGATGACATGGAGTATGTTCAAGATAAGGGTGAATGGTATTTAAGAATTTACATAGAGAAAATTGATGGTCATTTAGATATGGACACATGTGTTCAAACAAGTGAAGATATCAGTCTTATGTTAGATGAAGTTGATTTAATCAAAGATGAATACTATCTAGAAGTTTCATCACCTGGGGCAGAAAAACCTTTAAAAACACTAGAAAAAGTAGAAGCTGCAATCGGAGAATATGTCTTTATTCAATTGAAAAAACCAGTAAGTGGCTTAAGTGAGCTATATGGTACAATTTTAAATGTAGACGGTCAGGATATTGAAGTTCAATATTTGATTAAAAATATCAAAAAGACATGTCATATTCAATATGACAATATGTCATTGATAAGATTAGCTGTTAAATTTTAAGGAGGAAATAAAGAATGGCTAGTAGAAAGAAAGAAGTTCCATTAAATTTTGCAGGAGCTTTAGATTTATTAGAAACAGAACGTGGAATTAAAAAAGACGTTATTATTGAAGCATTAAAAGAAGCATTAGAGAAATCTTATAAAAAGAACTACGGTGGACCAGAATCAATTGTTGAAGTTGATATTGATGGTAAAACTGGAGCGATTAGTTTAACTGAAATCAAATACGTTGTTGATGATGTCAATGATGAAGACTTTGAATTATCTATTGAAGAAGCAAAAATGATTGATGAGAGCTATGAAGTTGGTTCAATTGTAAGAACTGAATTTGATCCTAAAATCTTAAGTCGTTTAGCAGCAATTCAAACAAAACAATTATTAAGACAAAAAATCAAAGAAACAGAAAAAGAGTGTTTATACAATGAATACATTGATAAACAAGATGATATTATTACAGGTATTGTTGATCGTGTTGAAGAAAGATTTGCAATCATTAACATTGGAAAAACAGGTGCATTATTACCTCAAAATCAACAAATCCCTGGTGAAAAAATCTATGAAGGACAACATTTAAAAGTCTATGTAAGTGATGTGGAAAGAAACACAAAAGGGACTCATATCTCAGTTTCAAGAACAGAACCTGGACTTGTTAAACGTTTATTTGAAATGGAAGTGCCAGAAATCTTTGATGGTACAGTAGAAATCAAATCAGTATCTCGTGAAGCTGGTGAGAGAAGTAAAATCGCTGTATACACATCAAATGATAATGTTGATCCTATTGGTTCATGTGTTGGGCCTAAAGGTTCACGTGTAAGAAATGTCGTTAATGAATTAAATGGAGAAATGATTGATATTATTGAATGGAATGAAGATCCAGTTGTCTTTATCTCTCATGCATTATCACCATCAGAAGTTGTCTCTGTATCAGTTCATGAAGAAGACAGAAGTGCACTTGTTATTGTTCCTGATAATCAATTGTCATTAGCAATTGGTAAAAGAGGTCAAAATGCTCGTTTAGCAGTACGTCTTACTGGATGGAAAATTGATATCAAATCACAAAGTGAAGCAATGAACGAAGGTTTACTTGTGAAAATGGGTCAAAGCGATCAAGAAGTATTTAACTCTATGATTGAAGAAGAACTACCTGTTGAAGAAACTTTAGAAGAAGTAACTTTTGAAACAGTTGATGAAACATCAATTGAAGAAGGTATTCAAACATTAGAAGAACCAATGGTTGAAGAAACAA
>CAMTOK010000008.1 GCA_947074115.1 uncultured Erysipelotrichaceae bacterium
TTTTGATCAAGAATAACTGTTTTAACCATTGGATAGTCTTTATCAAAATTCAGTATAAAATTAACATCAGACCCTCTAAATGAATAAATTGTTTGATCAGGGTCTCCTACAACACATAATGTTGCTTGTTTTGATAAGAGATGAATCAAATGATAGTCTATATCACCAACATCTTGAAACTCATCAACATGAATAAACTGAAATTTTCTTTGCCAATATTCTAAAATATCTTGATGGTTTTCAAATATTTCAACTGTTTTTAATAAAAGGTCATCAAAATCTAACATATGGTGTTCTTTTAAATAGGTTTCATAATCTGCATAGACAGCAGCTTTCTTTTGTTCACCTATAAAGTCACTCGCAAATTTCTTCGCTCTCTCTGGTGACACTCTTGCTGTTTTACAATTAGATATATAATTTATACAACTCTTATAACTTATTGTCTTAGGATCTATTTCTCTTTGTTTATACAGTTTCTTAAGTAATGCTGTTTGATCTTCTTCATCCATAATAATGAAGTTTAATGGATAACCTAATACACGTATATTTTGTCTTAAAATACGTACACAAAGAGAATGGATAGTACATAATACTGATCCACTTGCATAATCTCCTAGGATTGATAAAACTCTCTCTTTCATTTCATTAGCTGCTTTATTAGTAAAAGTAATCGCAAGTATATGTCTTGGATCGATACCTACATTTTCTATCAAGTATGCAATACGATATGTTAAAACACGCGTTTTACCACTCCCTGCTCCTGCTATTATACGCAAATGGGAATCAAGATAAGTTGCGGCCTCTCTTTGTTTTGGATTTAATAATGTGTCTAAATTCATCGTATCACCTCGAAAAGCATTATATCATATATTATAACCTTTAAAAAGAAGAGTATAAAAGAAATGAACCTAAAATTAGGTTCATTTGTTTTTTATAATTCTTATAAAGCGGTCTATATAATATTGATCAAGATATGCGTGTTCTACACCATCAGTTGATGAGTTCTTTTTCACTGATCGTTGCATAATTAATTTGTCTAAATATTCAATTTCAGAATAGGTATCATCTTCATACTGTGATAGTGTTTGCGTATTTGAGAAAGCAATTGTTTTGTTGTCCTTCATTGTTACATTATAGAAGAAATCGCCTTGACTGCCCATGATTTGAATATACCCTGTTAAAAAGCCAGTCTCTACACTTTCGATATCCTCAAACGTATATGTTCGTCCTAATGGATTGATCAACGAATATGATTTCATTTCAGTCGGTGAAACTGTTGTGACATTAAAGATCACAATGAGTAGCGCAACAAAACTTATTGGTATGATATATTTATAAAAACGTTTAAATATAAAGAAATATTCTTTGACATCATCTATTGATGTTTGTCTATTCTTTAAACAGCATCCCACAAAACAATATCCATAAAAAACCGTAATCAAAATTAAAATCATTGTACTCGTTTTTGGCACTGCATATAGAAAAACAGAATCATTCATAAACAGTTTTGTTTGTAAAACTGTAACCCCAATAAATACAGAGAAAACAATTATTATAATTCCAATAATAATAAGTAATAGTAAACCAAAATACGCTAAACCTTCGAGTGGTCTTTCTTTTCCATATTTATACTGTTTTATAAAAGAGCGCCAACTTAATGTGAGGTATACAGTCACAAGTAATGAGGCGATAAAGAGAAACTGTAAGTTTTCATAGTGTCCTAAAGCGGTATTGAAAAAGAACCACAATATTGGACCTAAGCATAGACATGTCTGAAACAATTGAATAGGCAAGCTACACCCTTTTGCATCTAAAGCATCCTTAAACTCTTTGTAATGATCAGATTCAATAAAATCAACATAATCAAATAATGATGTTAAATCTCCTTTTGCTTTTATAACATTATGACACAAGTCTTTTTGTTCCTGTAAAGATTCCTCTTGAGATCTTAAAAGATTTATATGTTGTGATAATTTTTCTTGGACATCGATATTGTCATTTAAAATCTCATAAATATCTTGTATAGACAATCCACATTTTCGATAGAGTTTAATTGTTTGTAAAATCGTAATATCATCTTCACTATATTCTCTATATCTTGACTGTGATCTTTTAACATGCAGCAATTCCTTTGATTCATAAAAACGTATTGTTTTTACAGATAAACCTGTCATTTTTTGAACTTCATTAATTTTCATAAGCACCCTCCTATCCCTTTATACACTCTCCCCTAAGGGGAAGGTCAAGCTATAAAAAAAGAAAATGATTCTCATTTTCTTTATATTACCACAATATGGTTAAAAACAACAATTATTCTTATTGATGTTGATGTGATAAGCCAACAATTTCATTGATATCGCTAATTCCCATTTGATCTAAGATATCATTCATTTCTGAAATGATCTTAGGACAAGCATAAGGATCTACAAGGTTTTGACATCCAACAGCGACAGCACTCGCTCCTGCAATCATCATTTCAATTGCGTCTTTCCCTGTCGCAATACCACCCATTCCAATAACCGGAATAGAAACGGCTTGAGTCACTTGATACACCATTCTTAAAGCAACAGGGAAGATAGCAGGTCCGCTATATCCACCAGTTTTGTTTGCGATAATTGGTTTACCAGATTTAATATCAAATCTCATTCCAATAAGAGTATTGATCATTGTAATCCCATCAGCTCCTGCTGCTTCAACTGCCTTAGCCATAGAAACAATATCAGTGACATTTGGTGATAACTTAATATATACAGGCACTTGAGAAACGTCTTTAATTGCTTTTGTTAAATCAGCTGCCATTTCAGGATTTGTTCCAAATTGAATTCCTCCTGCTTTCACGTTAGGACATGAAATATTAATTTCTAATGCACCAACTTTATCATGACTTGATAACAATCGTGCGCATTCAACGTAATCTTCAAAACAACTTCCTGCTACATTTGCAATCACTTTGTCTTCGTATAGTGGTCTTAATTTTTCTAACTCTTCTTCTAAAACAGCTTGAGCACCTGGATTTTGTAATCCAATTGCATTTAACATCCCACTTGGCCCTTCAGCAATACGTGGTAAAGGATTACCAAATCGAGATTCTAATGTTGTCCCTTTTAACATCATAGAACCTAAAACATTTATATCATAGAATTTTTCAAACTCATATCCAAATCCAAATGTTCCACTTGCTGGAATCACTGGATTTTTCATATCGAGTCCTGGTAGTTTTACTCTTAAATTAGCCATTGACAATTACCTCGCTTGAATGAAGAATTGGTCCTTCAACACAAATTCTTTTATATGGTTTTGTTTTCACTTGACATGAGCATCCCATACACGCTCCAAAGCCACATCCCATTCTGGCTTCGAATGATAAATAACCATTATCTGGATACGCTAACGCTAAAGCGTCTAACATTCTTTCTGGTCCGCATGTGTAATACTTATCAAATGTTATATTATTTTCTTTTATTGCATCAATGACAGTTCCTTTTGTTTGGACACTGCCATCCATTGTTGCAATATATGTAGGACAAAGTTTTTCAAACTCTTCTTTATAAAATATATCGTTTGCACTTTGAAAACCTAAAACTGCAGCAACTTTAATGCCTTTTGACACCAAGTCTTTAGCCAATTTATACATAGGAGGAACACCTAACCCACCACCTATTAATAACGCTTCTTTTGTATCTAAATCAACAAACCCATTTCCTAATCCAATTAAGCAATCTAATTGATCACCTATTGCTTTTTCACTTAAGAGTTTTGTTCCTTCACCAACAACTTTAAAAATAAGTGTTATCGATGTATCTGTATAATCCGCAATACTCATCGGTCTTCTTAAATAGGGTTGTAATGATTGATTGATTTGTATATTGATGAATTGTCCTGGGTGAGTAATATATTTTGCTGCGTCACCTTCAATAATCATTTCATAAACGTCTTTAACCAATTCTTTTTTAGAAACGATCGTCATCATACCTTGATAATTTGCCATTAAAATTCCTCCAATTGATGCATTTTTCCATTAACGATATTCATCGTGATGACTCCTTGGCATTCTACACCTAAGAATGGTGTGTTACATGACTTAGATTTCATACACTCTTCAGTAATTGTCATTGACTTATTTAAATCAACAACACATAAATTAGCTTCAGTCCCTACTTCAATTGTTCCGTTTATTCCAAGAACACTTGCAGGTCCACTTGTTAATGCTTTTAAAACTGTTGTTAAATCCAATATATTTCTTTTGATTAAATATGTATTTATTAAAGGGAAAGCATGTTGAATACCGATAATTCCAAACGGTGCTTTATCGAGTTCTCTTGCTTTTTCTTCTCTTGAATGAGGAGCATGATCTGTTGCAATTGCACAAATCGTTCCATCTTTTAATCCTTGTATAAGCGCATCTAAATCTTCTTTTGAACGTAATGGTGGGTTCATTTTGTAATTCGGATGACAATCTTTAATATTTTCATCAGTAAGGATTAAATGATGTGGTGTCACCTCACCACTAACACTGAGTCCATCTGCTTGACCTTCTCTTAATAATGAAACAGTTTCTTTCGTTGAGATATGACAAACATGATAACGGTTATGCCATTTCTTAACAAGTTTTAAATCTCTTTCAACTTGTTGGTATTCTGATTGACTGTTGATTCCAATTAAGTCATGTTTTGATGCATATGTTCCTTCATGGAAAGACCCACCTTTTAATTCACTTTCATCCTCGCAGTGTGCAACAATGATGGAATCTACATTATTAGCAAGTTGCATTGCTAAAGACATAACCAAATCTTCTTGAACACCACGTCCATCATCTGAAAATCCTTTAACAATTGCTTTTTTTGATATTGTTTCCATATCAACAATTGATTCACCTTTTAACCCTTCAGTGATTGCACTGTATGTATAAACATTAACACAAGCATCATTTTTCACACGCTCTGAAAAGTCATCTATTGTTTCCACATTATCCATACATGGTTGAGTATTTGCCATAGCAACAATTGTCCCATAACCACCATATAACGCTGCTTGACTCCCTGTTTTAATTGTTTCCTTGTACTCATATCCTGGTTCTCTTAAATGAGTATGAATATCAATAAAGTTATGTGAAATGAGTTGTCCTTTTACATCAATAACTTGAGCTTGATCATCATGAATTGATTGATCAATATTTTTGATTAACCCATTTTCTATATGTATATCTAATTGTTCTAAGGTATCGTTATAATAAACAATTCCGTTCTTTAATATATAGTTATTCATCATTAATCACCTTATGAATCATTGCCATTCTTACATAAACACCATTTTTCATTTGTGTAAAGATACGGCTCTTCTCGCTTTCTACAAGTTCGTCTTTAATTTCAACACCTCTATTTATTGGTGCTGGATGCATAATAATACAATTGTCTTTTAATCGATTATATCTTGTTTCATTTAATCCATATAAATGATGATAAACATCTTTTGAGAAGTTTGAATTGTCTCCATGTCTTTCATGTTGTACGCGTAACAACATTAAGATATCTACTTCACCAATGATCTCATCTAATGGTTTATAATTATATCCTTCTTCTTTTAAATCTTCAGGTCCTGATGTCATAACATCCATTCCTAATCGTTTCATGACATCATAATTAGAGTGCGCTACGCGTGAATGTTTAATATCTCCAACGATCGCAATCTTTAAATTTTCAAAATGTCCAAATTCTTCTTTAATCGTCATTAAATCTAACAGTGATTGAGATGGATGATTTCCTTTACCATCACCTGCGTTCAATATAGGGATATGAACGTTTTCTAAATCCTTATAATAATCATCTTGAGGATGACGAATAACAAGGGCATCGCATCCTAACATTTCAAACATTTTACAAGTATCATAAAGACTTTCACCTTTTGTTAAACTTGAATTTGATGCTTCAAAGTTTTGTGTATGGCAATTTAATTTGATTGCTGCCATATCAAAACTATAATGCGTACGGCTTGATGGTTCAAAGAATAAATTCGCAATAACCTTTTGTCCATGGTAATTTATCTTTTTACCGTTTTTGAACTCAATTGCTAAATCAATGATTTCATTGATTTCTTGTACAGATAAATCGTTTAAATTAACTATATTCATACTTTCCTCCTTAAAAAAAATATACCTTTCGGTACATTTTTGATAGTAGACATACCTAATGTGCCTTTATCATATCATTTCAATGATAATTTGACAATTTAATCTACTGAATTTATTTTTCTTTTTAATGCGTCTTCTACAACTAATGGAACCAGACCACGTACACTACGGTTGTGCATAGCGATTTCTTTAACCGAAGATGACGAAATAAAAGAATGATTTGGTCGCGTCATAAGAAACACCATATCTACATCTTGATCTAAATATTGATTTGAAAATGCAAGCTGTAATTCATACTCAAAGTCCATTGTCGCACGTAACCCTCTGACTAGGACCGGTGCACTGACAACCTTTGCATATTCTACGGCAAGTAAATCACTGTAATCAACAGTCACATTAGGAAAACCTTTAATGACTTCATTTAAAAGTTCAATTCTTTCTTCTAATGAAAACATTGTTTTTTTATTAGGATTTGAAAAAATTGTAACATATAAATGATCATACATACGACTTGCTCTTTCAATTATATCTAAATGTCCACTTGTGACAGGGTCAAATGTTCCTGGATAGACTGCTTTTGTCATTCTTATTACCCCTCATATCTTAATATTTGTAGTGTTGTTATACCATATACAACTTCTCTTTTCAATGTATATGGATGACTGATTTCTATTTTTTCCTCATTTAAATCTTCAATAACAATAATAGCGTCTTGATTTAGCATTTTATTCTCGTGCATAAAAGTTATAATATCCTCATTTATTTTTAAACCATAAGGAGGATCTAAAAACACCAAATCAAAGACGATACCTTTGTCTTTTAAATTGTCTAGAACTTGTTTGTAATCTGCTTTATATACAAAACATTGATCTTCAATTTTCAATGTTTTGATATTATCTTTTATCGTTTGAAATGCTTTGTATTGTTTATCAACTGAATAAAGTTGTTCAATACCACGACTCACTGCCTCAATACCAAGACCACCACTACCTGCAAACAAATCAAGAGCGATCCCACCATCAAAGTAAGGGCCTATTATATTAAATAGGTTCTCTTTATTTTTATCTGTCGTTGGTCTTGTTAATGAAGAATCAACACTTTTTAATTGACGACTTCTAAATTTTCCTGCAATAACTCTCATATAACCTCATAATTGATAAGTCCCAACATAAATATCATCACTAATATCATGGAAAATCATTTTTGTCACTTCTTCTAATAAATCATTTAATTCATGATAAGCTTGATAATATTCTATAACTTGTGGTTTTTGACTCATCTCTTCTTTTATTGATTTTAATTTCTCTTTTGTTTCTTGTATTGATGTAAAATTTTGATACTGTTTGAGTTGTAAATAATCGTCTTGAACTTGTTGATGATACATAAGTAAAGGTCTAATATCATCTTCATTTAACGCTTGTGATGCTTTCAAGAACCGACGATACTCCTCACCCTTTTTTATTTCTATAATAAGTTCATCAATTAATTCGTACATATTCACTCCTATATAAACATTTCTATCATTTTCATCAATGTACCAACTCTTTCAATACGGTCAGCCATTGTGAGTTTGTTTTCTATTTTATATCTTTCTAATAATTGAGGATATTCCTCTGGATACCTTGATAATAACAAGTACCATTCTGGATGGTATCTCATATAAGTTAATAAGGCAGGATCAATTGTCATACCATTGCTTTGACGCTGGTTTTTCATCTTTGATCATAAGCCCCCCAACTAAGTCTAAGACTTTTTGGATTCCATCGAAACTTTTTGATAATGCATCAAGGTCAACGTTCTTAACGACATTCATTATACCTTCAAGGTCTAATGATTGATTACGTGATGCGTATCTATATGCATCCCACATTTTATCGTTTTCACCATATAAAACATAAAACTCATAAATTTGTTGCCAAGTATATCTTCCTTTTGTCACTTCTTCTCTAATACCAGGAATTGTCTTGACAAATGCCTTAAATTCATTTAATTCCATATTATCACCCAATATAGGATATGTGACACGATTAAAAGTGTTCCATTATTTCTTGATTTCTATATCGACTAATAACGCTTTGGGCAATCCCAATCGCTAGGAATGACGCTAAAGTTGATGAACCACCCGATGATATTAATAACAAAGGGACACCAGTCATTGGTATTAATCCTGACACACCACCAACATTAACAAATAAATGTAAGAAGAAATAAATAGCAATTCCATAAAGAATTAATTTATCTCTTGAGTTCGCCATTTTAAATCCATAATTAAATAATTTAAAGATAATATAACAATATAAGAGAACAACAATCATAAATCCAAAGAACCCAAGTTCTTCAGCTATAATTGACATAATCATATCGTTACTAGCTTCCGGTATATATCCGTATTTCATTCTTGATAACCCAAAACCTATTCCACTAATTCCTCCTGATGCAAAAGCAATCAATGAGTTCGTTAATTGGAAACCATCATTCCAATAATCAGCAATAGGATTTAACCATGTATAAATTCTACCCATTTGATAAGGTTTTAATGATACAAGTTGCGTAATAAATGCTAATGCAATAACAATAGCACCTGCTGCTCCAATTAAAAAGATAATCTTTTTATATTTTGAATAGTATGTTCTTGGTGTTACATAAAACATAAATAAGCATAAAATACCAATGATGAGTCCTGACCCCAAGTCATGTTGCAAAAAGGCAACAATAATAAATGTAATAAAGACACAAACCATAGGTATATAGAAACATTGAATTTCTTTTCTTCTCTTAGCTAGTCTTAATTGCTCTCCTCTTAAATGAGGAGGAATGACATATTTCTTTTCATAACTTCCTATAAAACAAGCAAGAAATAAAACCATAATGATTTTCATAAATTCAGATGGTTGGATAGAAAAGAACCCTAGGGGTATCCAAGCATAAGATCCTTTTGTATAGAAAGCCAAACATGCGATCATTAATGCAGTTCCTATACAATATAATAATACCGCTGAATTCTTAACGATATATTTTGAATTAAATTTCTTTGCGAACAATAACATTGTTATTGTTCCTAAGATGACAAACAAACCTTGTCTTGCCATCATTTTCGTTCCGTAGTTAACACCTGCTGAAGCAACTTTCCCCCCAGCAGCGCTACCTATCATAATAATACCTATTAAAGCCAATACAAAAGCACATATGTATAAAGACTTATCAGCACCAGCCTTTTGCTTCTTATTTTGGTTTAAATAACTCATAATTTAACCCAGTCATTGTCTTTCGCGAATTGTATTGTTTTGTATATAGAATAAGTTGATACTTTTAAGAATGCTTCATCAATTTGTTTTTGTTCACTTTTTGAATCAACAATTTGAGTATATCTTCTATAAGCATTCATTAGCTCTTCTTTTTTTATACCTGTCTCATTTGCTTGTTCAACCGCATTAAAAAACGCCATAACATCAATAATTTCTGTTGTTGACCAAAATGGACTCAACGGATAATCGTACATAATCTCACTTCCTTTACCAGTCATTATACATGAATCTCTAAAAAAAATAAATAATAACTGGGTATAAACACTAGCAAAATGTAAAAACATGAATAGTTTAAAGAGAAAGGAGGGAACTCAATGAACTCTTGTTATAATTATGGAGGATGCGGATGCGGAAGCTATATGCCACAATATGCTTACAATCCTTTCGGATGCGGTTGTCAACCTATGGGAATGGGAAATGGAAGCACTTGGTTCGCTATCGTTCTCGTAGTTTTCTTATTATTAATTATCTGTGGATGTACAAAAATTTGCTAGTCGCTAGTTAATTTTACAAACACATTGATGAAGAATAAATAAACGATGCAGGGTTTCCCTGCATTTTTTATTTATCAGATTGGTTCATATCTAGCATATTTTTGTAATATGTGATATCATACAATCGAGGTGAAAATAATGTTATTAATGAAAGATATTATCGATGATGGTGATCCAAGAATTAGACAGATATCAAAAGAAGTCTCACTCCCTTTATCAAAAGAGGACGAAGATTTAATCATAAAAATGCACGAGTTTATCGTTAATTCTCAAGATGATGAAATCTCAGAAAGATATGATATTAGACCAGCTGTTGGAATTGCAGCTATTCAATTAGGAATTCCTAAACGTATGTGCGCTATTCACGTACCTACATATGACGAAGATGGTGAATTATTAAAATCTGATGATTTTGCGCTTATCAATCCTAAAATCGTTTCTTACACTGAAAAGAAATCTTACCTAAAAGGTGGCGAAGGATGTTTAAGTGTGAATGATGATGTTGAAGGACTTGTTCCCCGTTATGCAAAAATTACTGTTAAAGCATATGATGCATTAACAAAAAAAGACGTGACAATCGTCGCAAGAGGTTTCCTATCTATTTGTATTCAACACGAATTAGATCATTTAGAAGGAAAACTATTCTATGATCATATTAATAAAAAGAATCCATTACAACCAATCCCTAACGCTATGGCGATTGATTAATGGTTAAAAAACCACAAATCTTAAGATCTGTGGTTTTTTTACATTATATCAAAGAAAGAAATATCTGCAGGTATTTTACTTTCTTCTTTTTGTTTAATATCTTTTTCTTCTTCAATAACGATTTCTTTTTTTATTTTCTTTTTGATTGCTTCTGATTTATTTTCTCTTTTTTTGTCTTCATACATCGCTAAATCAGCTTCTAATAATAAATCATCTAATTCTTTGTTTTGATTGAGTTTTTTAGTTGCGATACCAATACTTAAAGAAACATGGAAATCAAAGTTTTCACGGTTATTAACTTTTTGAACATGATCTAAAATCATTTTTCTCATATTCTTAACTTCTTTTAACGTTTTTCTCTCCCCTATAACAACGAATTCATCGCCACCAATACGAGCAACAAAATCTTCTGGATTCGCCGCAAAATTCAGGATAGATGATGCAGATTTAATAGCTTGATCTCCAACGTTATGTCCACATTCATCATTAATAACTTTTAAGTTATCAATATCAATCATCGCAAGGAATAAATAATCATTTTCTTGATTCCCATTCAGTTTTAAATTCATATAACTTTCAAAGTGGTATCTGTTGCTGACTCCAGATAAAGGATCAGTAGTCATAATAACATTTTGAAGATTAAAGTAAAGAATCAACAGTGAAATGACAGAAGCTATCCAAGTTGTTGCTAATCCAAAAAATACTGCTTGTAGAAGTGCCCCAATAACTGGAAATATTGGATAAATAAATAGAAATTTTAAATCTCTTTTTGCTTTTTTTATAGTTGTATTTTTATATGCTTTAAATGTTATGTAAGTACTATATACAAAGTAACTAAAAATTATAATAACAAAGACAAAGTAATATGGAGCTCTTGTATAAACATTCTGTGCATTAATTGTAAAGACAATTGGATAAAAGTAACTTGCTATAGTTAATGCTGTTAAAATGAAAACTGGGATCAAATAGAAAGGTATTTTCTTTCTTAAAGGATAGAACTTTCCAACTATTTTATATTCACAATACACTAACCATAAAAAGCACATGACTGGTTGTGCAATAAAATAAATAGATGTTGCGATTTCATTACCTATTCTCATAAACTTATTAGGGTAACCAACTAGTGCCCACATTAATGTATCACTGATTAACAAAACAATATTAGTATAGATCATATATCTGAATATACGATCATCTGTTTCTGGTTTCTTATATATAGACATACCGAAATTCACTAACATTAACACCAATATAATAATGCCGACTCCATTGATTGTTAAATATAATCCTAAATTATTCATATTCATTCTACCTCGTTTCTCAACAATAATATTATAACTTATTATACCATACGTATTAGGTAATAACTAACTAAAATTTTGAGAATATATAAAAAATATTGTGTTTCCACAATATTTAAATATGTTTAAATGCTTCACTTAAATCATGAATTAAGTCATTAGCGTTTTCTAAGCCAACTGAGATACGAATTGTTTCTTGTTTTACGCCTCCAGCTAGTCTTTCTTCCTCACTCATCTGTGCATGAGTTGTTGATGCAGGATGCGTTAATAAGCTTTTAGAATCCGCAAAGTTTGTGACGTGTGTAAATAAGTCAATATTATTAATGACGCTCTTACCGCCTTCTATACCGCCTTTAACACCAAACGAGAACAATCCTCCAAAACCATTAGGGAAGTATTTTTTGCATAAATCATGAGATGCATGTCCTTCTAACTCAGCATAACTTACCCACTCAACATCTTGAGATTCATTTAGAAACTTTGCAATTGCTCTTGCATTTTGAACATGTTTATCCATTCTTAATGAAAGTGTTTCTAAACCAATCAATGTCATATATGCATTAAATGGTGAAAGGCATGATCCTAAATCTCTTAATGTTTTGGCAATCATTTTTGTACATAATGCTCCTTCATTTAAATCAGCATATACAATGTCATGATAAGCTTTATCTGGTTGTGTCATCAATGGGTAACGATCGTTATGGAAATCAAAGCGACCTGAATCGACGATCATCCCTCCCATAACATGTCCATGTCCAGCAATATATTTTGTTAATGAGTAAACAACGATATCTGCCCCATGTTCAATAGGTTTAAATAGATACGGAGTCGGTGTTGTATTGTCAACAACAAATAAGACTTTATGCTTTTTACAGATTTTTGATATCGCATCAAAATCAAGCATATCCCCATTAGGATTTCCTACTGATTCTACAAAGATCATTTTTGTCTTTTCATTTATTGCATTTTCAAGTTTTTCTAAATCCCTTGGATTCACAAAATGAGTCGTATACCCCATACCTGTCATCATACCTGACAGTGAACCAATTGTTCCTCCATATAAATTATTCGCAGCGACGATTTCATCTCCTGCTTCGCATAGTGTCATAATTAACCCCATAATCGCAGCTGTACCTGATGCAAAAGCAACAGCACCTGCTCCACCGTCTAGTGCTGCCATTCTTTTTTGTAGAACGTCCACCGTAGGATTTGATAAACGCGAATAGAAATATCCACCTTCTTCTAATGCAAAGATACGTTTTGCTTGATCTGCATCTTCAAATGTAAATGCATTAGATAAGTATAATGGAACACCAGTGGCTTTTGTTGCAGAGTCTGGTGATTGTCCTGCGTGTATTTGTAATGTATCAAATTGATAGTTTTTCATGTCATTCCCTCCTGTTCAAATCTTACCATAGTTTAACAATGAAAAAAAGAGCCGTAGCTCTTTTATTTTTTAAGGAAGTCAGCATATGCTTCAGAACCATGTTCACCGATATCAAGACCATTAAGTTCTTCTTCAGGAGTAACACGTAATCCATGACAAAGATCAATAGATTTAAATAAGATGAAACATCCTGCACATACCCATACAGCAACAGCGATAACACCAATTGCTTGTACTCCTAATAAACTTGCTCCACCACCGTAGAATAATCCAAAGACACCTTCAGAACCTGGAGTGTTCGTTGCGAATAATCCAACAGCTAATGTTCCCCATACACCATTCATACAGTGAACACCAACAGCTCCTACTGGATCATCGATGTGACATTTTTTATCTAAGAATTCAATACCAAATGTAACAACTAAACCAGCAATAATACCAATTGCGATAGCACCGTATAAAGATACGATATGACAACCTGCAGTAATTGCTACTAAACCTGCTAAAACACCATTTAGTGTCATAGAGATATCTGGTTTACCATAACGGAACCAAGTTAACGCCATTACAGTGACAGCACCAGCAGATGCAGCTAAATTTGTTGTCATTGCAATATGACCAATATAACCAGCAACTTCTAATGAAGATGCACAGTTGAATCCAAACCAACAGAACCATAAAATAAATACACCTAAAGTTCCCATAGGAATGTTATGTCCTGGAATTGCATTTGCAGTTCCATCTGCGTTATATTTACCAATTCTAGGTCCTAATGTCATAGCACCAATTAATGCAGCCCATCCACCAACTGAGTGAACAGCAGTTGATCCTGCGAAATCAATGAATCCCATTTCGCTTAAGAATCCTCCACCCCAAATCCAGTGACCTGAAACAGGATAGATAATTAAAGAGATAACAATAGTATACATTAAATATGCAGAGAATTTAGTTCTTTCTGCCATAGCTCCAGAAACAATTGTTGCTGCTGTTGCACAGAACACTGTTTGGAAAAAGATGAAGACAGTTGGCGATAAATCCGCAAACACGTCTAAATTCATAGTTGTAGGATCAATAAATCCGCTGAATCCAACAAATCCCCCGATTGAATCACCGAACATTAAACCGAAACCTGCAACCAAGAAAATAATTGACCCCATAGAGAAGTCCATTAAGTTTTTCATTAAAACGTTATTTGAGTTCTTTTGGCGTGTAAACCCTGATTCCAAAATAGCGAAACCAGCTTGCATAAACATAACAAGAACAGCACCAAGGAAAACCCAAAGTATATTGATTAATTGTGTCATTTCACTCATAATATTTTCCCCCTATATTTTTTTATAATGCGCTATCGCCAGTTTCACCTGTACGAATTCTCATTGCGTCTTCTACATTGTAGATAAAGACTTTACCATCCCCAACAGTTCCTGTTGAAAGTTTAGTTTTGATTAATGTTAATAGATCTGCTAATTCAGCATCTTTAACAACAACTTCAACTTTTAATTTAGATACTAAGTTCACAGAATACTTAGTTCCTCTATATTGTTGAGTATAACCAAGTTGTTTCCCATGCCCCATGACATTTGAAACCATCATCCCTGAAATACTAAGTTCTTTCAAGATCAGTTTAAAATCTTCTAGTTTTTCTGGACGAATAATAACTTCAACTTTTTTCATTTCAAATCCCCCTTTGTTTTTTGATATTCCATAGAACATCTTATTCACAGTATAACAAAAATGAACGCAAGTTCAATTGTTATTTTTTTGACTAATAACAAAGTATATCAATTTAATTTAGCAATATAATAAATATAGTTATTAATCATTATTTAATTAATTATTACATTGATAAAATTTTATTGATTAAATCAACAAAAAAAGGCATTTCTGCCTATATGTGTTATTGTGTTAAATTAATTTATCACTGTGATAATTTATTATTATACTAAATTTTCATATTATGAAAATATGGTTAATATTGGTATTGTGACAACTTTTTTCAATATTCTTGTTATTTTATTAATAGTTAATAATATTGATGACATATAGTCATCATATCTTCTAGGTATGATCTTGCACTAGATAATGCATCATCACAGAGTCCATGGTTACAGAATGGCTTGATTTTACATGAATACGTCTCTCTCATAAGAGGCAAATCATATTGATGACATAATTGAATAATTCTTTCCATTTGTTTGTTGCTGACAAAGAATAAGTTGAACAATGCAATGTTCTTAACATGTTGTCTCGATAAATGAGAAATAAATTCCTCTAATTCTTTATCTTTTAAACATACATACTCTTCAAAACCAATAACAAGCAAATCAACATCATGGTTGAAATCATAATCAGAAAGTTCTTTTGCGTATGTTCTGGCTTCTTTCGCCAAATATTCCGCTAATGATTTAGACATCTTACATTTACTCGTATAAACGACTTCGACTTTCACTTTCACCATTCCCTTCTTTTCTATTTTAACAATCAAATATGAACTTAAAATAAACAATTTCCGTTACATATGAACACATTTTTACTTTTTGAATAGTTTAATTTGAGGAGGTCTTTATGAATTTTTTTCATGACAATTTTGATATGTATCCTATGTTTAGAAATGAGGATACACGTATAAAACAACCTAAATTATTTGAACCTAAAGAAGCTATGATGTTAGGAAACCTATTTAAAGATTTATATATGACTTATAACGGGTTTTCAAACTTCTATATTCAACCAAAAACACAACGTGATATTTTAATGTTAGAAGTGCAAACAAGTACTTTTGTTGCACATGAAATTAATCTTTATTTGGATATGTATCCAAATAATCAAAGAATGATTGATTTATTCCATGAAGCGAATAAAAAATTAAACGAAGCAATAAAAGCATATGAAGCAGAGTTCGGTCCACTTACTGTTGATCATTCAGATTCTGCTGCTCCATTTGAATGGATTAATGGACCATGGCCATGGGACAACTTTGACGAAGGGACTGAAATCTAATGTGGGCATATAAAAAACAATTACAATATCCTATAAATATAAGAAATAAAGATTTAAAGATGGCAAAATTCATCGTTACACAATTTGGTGGCGCTAATGGTGAATTAGGTGCGTCATTAAGATATATAACACAACGTTATACAATGCCTGACAATAAAGGAAAAGCTTTATTATCAGACATTGGAACAGAAGAACTTTCACATCTTGAAATGATATCAACTATGGTTATTCAATTAACAAAAGATGCGACGATAAAAGAATTAAAAGAAGCAGGTCTTGAAGCTCATTATACTGAACATGGTTTTTCTTTATTCCCAGTAGATTCTAACGGTGTTCCATTTACTGCTCAATACTTTGCTGTCACTGGTGATCCTGTTGCAGATTTAGCTGAAGATATGGCAGCTGAACAAAAAGCAAGAGCGACATATGAACATTTAATGAGTTTAACTGAAGATCCAGATTTACTTGCTCCTTTGTCATTCTTACGACAAAGGGAGATAGTTCATTATGCACGTTTTAAAGAATTATATGATGAGTATGTAGAAAAATATTATAAACCTGATTTAAATGAAAACCCAAGCATGTAGCTTGGGTTTGATTTTTTATTGAGCTTGTTGGTATGCAAAGACAAGTCCTACAGCCATAATAATTGTTGAAAATAAGTTTCCAAACAACATTGATTGAATGATACTTGAGATATTTTGGATTGTAAACATATTGATCATAATCCCTAATGATTGATAATAGAAAATCATTGTATATGCAAGATATGACATGATATAACTGATAAACGTTAATACAACAGCCGCTATCGCCATTTGTGATGAGTGAACTCCTGAAACTTTAGTGATTGTATTTGCTATAACTAAAGCTGGGATGATGTACATAATTGAACTGACAAACGGAAGAATATCTCTAACATAGCCAAGAACAATTCCACATCCTACACTGACAAGGAATCCAAGAATGAGGACTTTAATCCATCCACCCGCATCTAAATATAAATCATTATTTGAACGAAAGTACGCTTTTGCTTCTTGTCTTTGTTTGTAATCATCTAATTTATTTTTTACTGACATAATGACCTCCTAATGAACGAGATGATCTCGTTTACTTTTATTTATATTAATATATAAAATAATATACGTAGAAACAAATCCCCCAATCATACCAAACACATGACCAGACCATGATATTGATGGTATTGTAAAAGAAATGACTAACATGACTAAAATGTTTGGTAACAATTGTTTAAATATTCTTAAGAATATATCTTTATATAGCAAAGCTAATGCCCCTAGTGCCCCAATTAAACCAAATATAACACCACTGATTCCTCCACTCACTGTATTTGCTTCAAATCCATTAAATAAGAACAATAGATAAGGAAGACCAGTCGTTGCTAAACCACTCACAATTAAAACAATAATATATTTCTTTTTTGATAGAATTGTTTCTAAAAACGTCCCTAATCCAAGCAGTGAATAGCAGTTAACAACCAAGTGTAAGATTCCAAAATGAATAAAATTCGCTGTCAATAATCGATAGTACTCATGATTATAAGAAACGTACATTGGATTGTAAGCTCCAAAATTGAGCGCCTCGTAGGCATTCATCTCGATACCATAAAACATCAATGTTATTAAATAAACAATGACACAAATCCCAATTGTGATTGTTGTGATTGGAGATTTTTTATAATATTTATTTATTGTATCCATTATTCAATTTCTAAGAATTCATAAATTGACATTTGATCAATAATAAATTCTTCCTCCTTAACCTGTTTTATATTTTTTTCTATAATCTGGTCAATCGTTAGCAGTGACAATACATCTTCATAAGTAATACTTGTCACACCCATTTCTAACAATCTTAAATTACCTGTATATTTAGGTTCATGCAGAACCAATTCTTTCGTCCAATTGTAGTGCATATTTTGAATAGTTGTAAACCAATGTCCACCACTATTGATATGTGTTGCTGTAATAAATTGTAGGTCTGATAACCCACATATGTAAATGTTTCGATCAAGTGTTGCAGTCACATTAAAATAAGCAAATGGATCAATTGCGCTTAAAATCAACAATTGTCCATTATTAATATACTTCGAATATGTCATTTTTTTATCAAACATATGATCACTAACAAAACATACAACTTTACCACCCAGAGAAAGATACTTCTTCATAGCGTATGCATCGACACCCTTTGAACCGTTCGTAACGAGAACTCTATCTTCATCATAAAGTTTTGTAATTAAGTTCTTAGTAAAACTCTCTAGACCTTTATCCATTGTTTGTGGTCCAATAACAGATACCATATTCGATAACAATGTCATATCACCAACATAGTATAAAAATAATGGTGCTCTCTTTTTAAGAGATTCTGATAACTCACCTGGAAAGTCTTCTTCATATTTTGTTGTAATGAATATACCTTCTGTCTCTAAATTTGTTAAGGCATGAAACAATTCATTAACTGTCGCAAGTCTTGAAATCATTTTGTAAGCTACATATTCATCTATATCTACTATATCAACCAACGTATCCTTATTCATTCCAAATAAGTGTGATGGTTTTTTCTTTAATATCTTTAGTTTTTTTTCTACTAGACTCCACTCTTCATGAGTTAAAGGAGCTGTGTTATCAACGATAATATCTCCACAAAACAAGAGTAAAGAAATACTATCTAAATTCAGTCTTAAATTCAACGCTACCACCTCTTTTACTAATTATAGCATATATTTTTATAAAGTATAGTTATACTTTTTGTAAGAAAAAAGACCATACCAATGGTATGATCTTTATTATTTTAACCTAATTTTTCTTTAACAACAGCTTGTGCTGCAGCTAAACGAGCTAAAGGTACACGGAATGGTGAACATGATACATAATCAAGTCCTAATTTGTGGCAGAATTCAACTGAAGTTGCTTCTCCACCGTGTTCTCCACAGATACCTAATTTGATATCTGGACGAGTTGCTTTACCTTTTTCTACAGCGATTTTCATTAATTGTCCAACACCTTCTTGGTCAACTTTAGCAAATGGATCTGCTTCGAAAATTTGTTTAGCATAATATTCTTCTAAGAATTTAGCAGCGTCATCACGGCTGAATCCGTAAGTCATCTGAGTTAAGTCATTTGTCCCGAAACTGAAGAATTCAGCTTCTTTAGCAACTTCATCAGCAGTTAAAGCAGCTCTTGGGATTTCAATCATTGTTCCAACTTTGTAAACTAAGTCTACCCCTGCTTCTGCGATAATAGCGTCTGCAGTTTTAGTCACAACATCCTTAACATATTTTAATTCTTTAACATCTCCGATTAAAGGAATCATGATTTCTGGTTCAACACATAATCCTTCTCTATTTACAGAGATTGCTGCTTCAATAACAGCTCTTGTTTGCATTTCTGCAATTTCAGGGTAAGTTACCGCAAGACGACAACCCCTATGCCCCATCATTGGATTGAATTCTTTTAGAGATTCAACACGAGCTTTTAAGTCATCAAATGACATACCTAAGCTTTGTGCTAATGGTCTAATTTCATCATCAGTATGAGGTAAGAATTCATGTAATGGTGGATCTAAGAAACGAATAGTTACGCCATAGATTTCCATTGCTTTGAATAACTCTCTAAAGTCACTACGTTGGTATGGTAAGATTTTTTCTAATGCTTCTCTTCTTAATTCTTCAGTATCAGCAGTGATCATTCTTCTGAAGTTGAAGATTCTTTCTTCTTCAAAGAACATATGTTCTGTTCTACATAATCCAATACCTTCAGCACCGAATTTACGAGCTTGTAAAGCGTCACGTGGAGTATCAGCGTTTGTTCTTACTTTTAAACGACGTAAGTCATCTGCCCATCCCATGAAGACTTCAAAGTCACCACTAATTTCAGGCTCAACAGTTTTAATTTGTTCAGCATAAACATTACCAGTGCTTCCGTCTAATGACATATAATCACCTTCATGATATTTTTTACCATCAGGTGTTGTTAATATTTTTGCTTCTTCATCAATTTTAATTGATCCACATCCACATACACAGCAAGTTCCCATTCCTCTGGCAACAACAGCAGCATGTGATGTCATACCACCACGGATTGTTAAGATACCGTGAGCAATATTCATACCTTCAATATCTTCTGGAGATGTTTCTAAACGAACCAATAAGATATCTTTAACACCAGCTTTTTTTGCTTCGATAACATCTTCAGCAGTGAAGTAGATTCTACCAGTAGCAGCCCCTGGTGATGCAGCAAGACCTGTCGCAACAACATGCGCACATCTTAATGATACTTCCTCGAAGTTAGGGTGTAATAATTGATCTAATTGTTTTGGTTCAACTTTAAGGATTGCTTCTTCTTTAGTGATCATTCCTTCTTCAACCAAATCAACCGCAATTTTTAATGCAGCAGCAGCTGTTCTTTTCCCATTACGAGTTTGTAACATGAATAATTTACCATCTTCAATAGTAAACTCCATATCTTGCATATCTTTATAATGTTCTTCTAAGATACCATTGATTTTTACGAATTCATCATAACAATCAGGCATAACATCTCTTAATGTTTCAATTGGGTTAGGAGTACGGATACCAGCAACAACGTCTTCACCTTGTGCATTCATTAAGTACTCACCATATAATTTTCTTTCACCTGTAGCAGGGTTTCTTGTGAAAGCAACACCTGTCCCAGATGTTTCTCCACGGTTACCATAAACCATTTCTTGGATGTTAACAGCAGTACCCCAAGAAGCTGGAATATCATTTAAACGTCTATATGTGTTCGCACGATCATTATTCCATGATCTAAATACGGCTTTAATAGATTCTAATAATTGAACTTTTGGTTCTTGTGGGAAATCTTCACCTGAATGTTTTTTGTATTCAGCTTTGTAGATTTCTACAACTTCCATCAAATCTTCAGCAGTCAATTCTGTATCGAATTCGATTCCTTTTTCTTCTTTAACTTTATCGAACATTCTTTCAAATGAGCTTTTTGGGAATCCCATAACAACATCAGCAAACATTTGAATGAAACGACGATAACTGTCGTATACGAAACGTGGATTTCCTGTTACTTCAGCAAAACCTTTCGCAACGTCATCGTTTAATCCTAAGTTAAGAACTGTATCCATCATTCCTGGCATTGAAGCTCTTGCTCCTGAACGGACAGAAACCAATAGAGGATTATTTAAATCACCCATTTTCTTTCCTGAAATTTCTTCTAATGCAGCTAGTTGTTGATAGACTTGGTCTTCAACTTCTTTTGAAACAACTTGGCCATCTTCATAATACTTTGTACATGCTTCTGTTGTCACCGTAAATCCTTGAGGTACAGGTAACCCGATATGAGTCATTTCTGCTAAGTTAGCACCTTTACCACCAAGTAGGTTTTTCATGTCTTTGTTTCCTTCACTAAATAGGTAGACATACTTTTCCATATTTTGTTCCTCCTTATTAACTACTTTCTACATTATACACTATGTAAGGGCATACATTCAACTGTAAATTTTCGCATTAATAACAAAAAAAGGATGTATATTCGACAATATACACCCTACTTTATTCTATTTATATTGATATAATCAAACAATTACTGATTTGTTAATTATTTGTCTCCAGAAAATTCTAATCTTACTTTTCTGTTATTAATCTTTTTATTTTGACAAGCTTTTAACACTTTATCACTCACTGAAGCAGTAATATCTACAAAAGTGAATTTTCTTTTAATGTCAATTTTACCAATTTGGTTCTTCTTAATTTTCGCTTCTCTTGCAATAAAATCAATAACATCAGATTTATTAATTCTATCCATTGATCCACAAGTCATGAATACACGATCAAATGTTTTTGCTTGAACTTCGATATCTTGATAATCAAAACCAACTCTGTTGTCATAGCTCATTGATAATAATGTCGCTATTAAATCATTCTTCATATGTCCTGGAATATCATTAACGATATCCGCAAAACGATTCTTTTTATCACTTAACATTTCTTCTTGAACATCAAATAATAACTCTCTTGCTTTTTCTTCAAAGATTTGTTCATTAGTTGGAATATCGCATCTTGTAATTTGACTCTTCGTTCTTTTTTCAATTCCTCTTAATTCATTTCTTTCTCTATTTGTTACGATAGAATAAGCTTCACCTTGTTTGTTCGCTCTTCCTGTTCTACCAATTCTATGAATATATAATTCTTCATCTTGAGGCATTTCATAGTTAATAACGTGAGAAATGTTATCAACGTCAATTCCTCTTGCTGCAACGTCAGTTGCAACTAAGTACTGCACTTGTCCTGATTTAAATCTTTTTAAAGTATTACTTCTTTGATTTTGACTTAAATCACCATGCATTGCTTCTACGTTATAATGTTTTGTTTGCATTGAAGCAACAACTTCATCAACACTTCTTTTTGTTTTACAGAAGATGATTGTGTTGTTCATTTGTCTTGAATCTAAGATTCTGCATAAAATCTCAAATTTTTGGTGAGATTTAGCTTCAAAATAGTATTGAGATACTGTCGTTGCTGTTTGAGAAACAGCTTTAATTTTTACATATTCGTAATCTTCTTGCATATAGAAACTTGCGATTTTCTTAATTGCAGGTGGCATAGTTGCTGAGAAAAGAATTGTTTGTTTAGTTTCTGGTGTTTCTTTTAAGATACTTTCGATATCTTCTACGAATCCCATGTTTAACATTTCATCTGCTTCATCTAATACCATATGAGTTAAATGATCTAATTTTAAGACCTTTCTTCTCATTAAGTCCATAACACGCCCAGGTGTCCCTACGACAATGTCAGTTCCTCTTTTAACATCTTTAATTTGTCTTTCAATATCACTACCACCGTAAACACTTGTGATTTTTAGTGATGAAAATTTTCCAATACGTTTTAATTCTTCTTGAATTTGGATGGCTAACTCTCTTGTTGGAGATAATACCAATGCTGAAACAGCTTTATTTTGAGAAACAATTTCAGATAATAAAACACTACCAAAAGCTAATGTTTTTCCTGTCCCTGTTTGTGCTTGACCGATTACGTCTTTTCCTTCTAATAATAAAGGAATTGCTTTTTCTTGGATTGGTGAAGGCGTTGTATACCCCATCGTATCTATTCCCTTTAAAACTTCAGTTGAAAGTTTTAAATCATTAAATTTTATATTTGTCATCTTTACCTACTTTCTTGCTTTGTGAGTATAACACACTTTACAAACAAACACAAATAAAAAAATAACTGTTAATCAGTCATTTTTTCAAATATGTACTTTCTTACTTGAGCTATAAAATATAACGAACCTGTTATTAAGAGTTCTTGCTTGTTTATAATATGTTCATCAATGACTTTTTTCCAATCTGTTTCGACTTGAACAGGAAAATCTTCTTTTAAATCACTTGCTAATGCTGCTCTTTCAAATTCAAATTGACTAATAATTAATGGATAATCTAACGTTAATAAATGTTCTATCATTGAGTGTGTATCTTTATCTTTTAAAGCACTAAACAAAACAGTTCGTTTTGACAATTGTTTGGCTGATTCCACCAAAGCAACTATACCTTCTTTATTATGAGCACCATCAATGATGATTTCAGGTTCATTTAATATTATTTCAAAACGTCCAGCCCATTTTGCTTTTCTTAAACCATCTAATATAACTTGTGTTGTTAAATGATAATGATGATTATTTTTTAAACACATTAATATCTCATAAGCAAGTGCACTATTAAAACATTGATACACTGCCTTTGTTTGTAATGATATTGTTTCACCATTATAGATATATGATAAACTATGATCCTCTTTTTTAATATCATTAATAGGTTGAACTGTCACCATAGGAATATTTTTCTGATCACAAATTGTTTTAAAGATATTTAAACAGACTTCTTTTTTCTCCCCTGTTATAAAAGTACATCCTTCTTTAATAATTCCTGCTTTTGTTGTTGCGATTTGTTCATATGAATCCCCTAAAAAATCAACGTGATCCATTCCTATATTTGTGATTGCACTTATTAATGGTGTAACAATATTGGTCGCATCGAGTTCCCCACCAAGGCCAACCTCAAAAATAGAAAGATCTATCGCATTATGAACAAAATACATAACACTTATAAAAACTTCAATTTCAAACATAGACAGTTGATTTTCTAAACAAACTTCCATGTATCTATTTGCATAAATACACATTGTTTCTTCTGGAATATGTTCGTTGTTAATCCTTATAATTTCACAACGCGATACAAGCGCAGGTGATGTAAATGTTCCAACACGATATCCCTCGTTTTGTAACACTTCTCTTACATAATTGGTCGTTGAGCCTTTCCCATTCGTTCCACCAATGTGGATGACTTGTAATTTGTTTTGAACGTTCCCTAACAGAGTCATTAAATTTTTAAAATGATCAAGTGCATAAACACGCATTGGTTGTTGTAATATAAATTCTTGTACTTGTTCATAGTTATCAAATTGATATGTTGTTTCTATTCTATAATAACAACGATTCTCATGGTGTATGTATCCAAGACTTTCAAACAAAGGAACAAATTCTGATTTCACTTCAATAACAAAATTCTCTAATACCATATAATAAAGATGTGGTAAAAGTTCTTTTAATACTGAATCAGTACTCATTGATAAGTATTGGCATTCGTATCCCTTTAAAATAACAAATGCTTGTTCTTGATTATTTTGATAATAAAATACAAGATATTGTGGGTCATTGATTTTCTCTTCATAAGAGTTAACAATATCTTGATTCATTGTATATGTAGTTAACTTTAAACAAGATTCAATATTTTGTTTAAAGTGATTTATATTTCTATTTGTAATAATTGTAAACATTTTATCCTCCAAAGAAAAAAACAGCGTAAGCTGTTTAAATTTTTTCATAACGATCGACATCAACAACAAAAACTGTCGCTCCCCCAACGAGTACATCTACCATAATAGGTGAGAAGAACTCTCCCATTTCAGTTGGTGGCACTGTTGGTTCTTTGACAACTCTTTTACGGGCATTCGCTCTTATAACTTCAAAAGCAGTTTCAACTTTATCGTTATCTGTCCCTATAAAAAATGTTGTATTTCCTTTTTTTAAGAAGCCCCCAGATGTTGCCATTTTAGTGACAAAGAAACCTTCTTGAGTTAAAGCGCCTTGTACTGCTGAACTGTCATCGTTATTCACAATAGTAATGATGAGTTTCATAACAACCCCTCCTTATATATATAATACCACTTTTTGGTCAAAATATCATTAATTTTTATGAGAACCAATAAATTCACCATGTTGGATTGGTAAAAAGATTTCCTGATATGTTCTTAGAGCATAGTGATCTGTCATCCCTGACAAGTAATCTGAAACAATCAATTCTTTTGGACTAGCCTTATAAACATCATTCATCTTACTTAACGAAATATCAATAGCGTTATCTGTAGAAGGATCAATTAAATCATCATAAAAATTATTATATAATTCTTTCATCATACGAATAAGCTTTTCATTTTCTTTTAATAAAGTTGGATGATGATGAATGTGTGTAGAGATAAATTTGAATAATGATTCTAATGCAGCATAGACTTCACTTGAAAATTCTAAATAAGGTTTATGATAACTATGAATAACGATATCACCTATTAAGACATTGATCATTGATTTATTACTTTTACCTAGTATTTTCACGACGTTATCTGGTAAATCATCTTCAGAGATAATACCAACATTAATAGCGTCTTCTATATCTTTACCAACGTATGATATAACATCCGATATACGAACGACGCATCCTTCTAATGTCATTGGTGATATTTTCTTTGAATAATCTTTAACATGCCAACACTTTTCATATTCATCCCAAAACTGAGTTATGTCTTTGTTTTTATCTGGTTTATACACCCTTGATAAGATTTCACCATTATGACAAAGGATTCCATCTAAGACTTGTAACGACACATTATAACCATTCCCTTTTCTCTCTACAAAAAGGAGATTTCTCACACTATTCGCATTATGATTAAAGTATCCAAACCCTCTTTCTTCTAAACACATATTGATCGCACTTTCTCCTACGTGTCCATAAGGCGAATGCCCTAAGTCATGTCCCAGTGCTATCGCTTCTATTAAATCCAGATTAAGGTTTAACCCTCTTCCGATTTGTCGTGCTATACGAGAAACCCATTGAACATGAACAGAACGCTTAGTGATATGAATATCACTAAAGAAAGATAATGCTTGGGTTTTATCTACATAACGTGAGTAACTTCGAGAATAAAGAACACGATCTATATCTTTTTCAAATGGCCATCTGATATCAAATTCAGAATCTGGCTTATGAGTATGTTTAACTTTAATACAGTCTTTATTTTGTGTTGCGTAAGGAGACAATCGTTCATCATAGAGCCGTGTTTCAAGCAATGATGAATGAATAATTTTATCTTCTCTTTTCATACAATCACTTCCTTTTCAATTTTATCTATTTGTTGTATAATACGTTCGGTGATATTATGCAAAATCAATTAATTAATTGGTATTTAGAAAACAAACGAGATTTTCCCTGGAGAGAAAATCAAGATCCGTACCGTATATGGATCAGCGAAATTATGTTACAACAAACTACAACCGAAGCTGTTATACCTTATTATAACCGTTTTTTAGAAAAATTTCCAAATATATACACACTTTCACAAGCAACACTTGATGATGTCTATAAACTTTGGGAAGGACTAGGCTATTATAGTCGCGCTAGAAATATACATGCGACTGCCCAAATCATTATGAATGATTTTAACGGTGTGTTTCCAACAACACATAAAGATGTATTAAGTCTAAAAGGGATTGGACCATATACCGCAGGTGCTATTTGTTCAATTGCTTATCATATGCCCTTACCTGCAGTTGATGGTAATGTTCTTAGAATTATTGCACGTCTTTATGACATTGAAGAAAACATACTAGAAAAACGCGTTAATGATGAAGTGACACATATTATTCAAGGCTTATTAGATGGTATTAACCCTTCTGATTTCAATCAAGCCTTAATGGATCTTGGTGCAACAATTTGTCGTCCTAAGAATCCTAAATGTGAGATATGCCCTATCTCAAATTCATGTATTGCTTTTCAAACACATAAACAAACTGTTTTGCCTATTCGTATAACAAAAACAAAGAAACAAGACATTCATTATGTAACGGGAATTGTAACATACAACGATTACATTCATATTTTTAAAACAGAGAGTGGTCTTTTATCAAACCTATTTCAATGTCCTCAATTTAATGTAGAAAGTCCATTTTCTTTTATAGAAGCCTACACTAAAGAATATGGTGTGACATTACATGTTGTGAGTCATATTAAAAAAATAAAGCATGTCTTCACTCATAGGACTTGGTATATGGATGTTTATCACTTCCAATTAGATCAACCCGTAGAAGATTTGATTCCTATAAACACACTAGATCAATACGCTATTTCTACAGCACATCAAAAATGCTTAAAAGCCTATCATCTTTATAAATAAAGACCGAAAGTTTATTCACTTTCGGTCTTTTCTTCTTGATAAGCTTTTTCATAACATTCAATAATACTTTGTACAACTGGATGTCTAACAACATCAAGTGCACTCATTCTAATAAATCGAATACCTTTAACGCCTTTTAATATTTCAATTGCACGTTTTAAACCACTATGAACACCTTTAGGTAAATCTATTTGTGTGACATCTCCTGTGATAATCATTTTTGAATTGAAACCTAAACGTGTAAGGAACATTTTCATTTGAGCATCTGTTGTATTTTGAGCTTCATCGAGTATAACATAAGCATCTTCAAGTGTACGCCCTCTCATATACGCTAGAGGCGCAATTTCAATAATCCCCTTCTCTATAAGTCTTTCTGTCTGTTCTTGCCCTAACATGTCGTATAACGCGTCATAGAGCGGTCTTAAGTACGGATCGACCTTTTCCTTTAAATCCCCAGGTAAGAAGCCTAGATTCTCTCCTGCTTCGACTGCAGGACGTGTTAGGATTATTTTCTTAACTTGATTGTTCTTTAATGCCCAAACCGCAAAGACAACTGCAAGGTATGTCTTACCAGTCCCTGCCGGTCCTATACCAAAAACAACATCGTATTTCTTTAAGGCAAAATAGTAATCTCTTTGTCCTATGGTTTTAGGAGTTATAAGTTTACCTGTTTGTGTTTTGGCTATTTTAATATCATAAAGTTTTTCTATGACATTCTGATTGTCTGACTTTTGTAAATTAGATGCATAGACAACATCTCTTTTATCTATTTTTTTACCTTGTTTAACAAGTTGAATTAAAACTTGAACTGTTTGTTCTAAACCTTTTGTAAAATCATTTTCCTCGTATATACATTCTTCCCCTCTAACAATGAGATCAACTTTATATATCTCTTCTAGTGTTTTCAGATTTGTTTCTTGTACACCTAGAAATGTATTCAGTTCATCTACATTCAATGATTCTAATTTAATGATTTTCTTCATTCGTTTCTCCTTCTGTTATTTCAGGCATTGGATCCCCTGGCTCTGCAATATTCTCTAAGAAAGTATAATGCATCGTTAATGTTATTTTACTACTTGTTCTCTTAAATTGTAAAACATTTTCTTTATCAATTATAACGTCAGTTGGGATTTGAGATCTTATTCTTAATAAGAGTTCATAAAAGACATCTGCTTGATCTTGATTTTTATTTTTAACACTCGCTTCGAATTGGTTAAATGTATAAGCATATATTCTTCCATCAACCGGTATGATCTTTGTTTCGTTACTTGTTGATATGATTGTATTCTCTACTAATAACTCTCCCTTTTTTACATATTGGTTTTTTGTCACTTTTATCAAACCACTATCAACATCGAAAGAATGGATTAAGCCATCTTTTGATGCATACAAACTTTTAAAACTGTCGACTTGAACTTCTGCTTGAACTCGTTTTGTATATTCAACACAAAAAACACTACCAACTTGATAGACATTGATATATTCAATTTTATCTGAATAAGTTTCTTTTAAGGAGACTAAGATATCATTTAGTTTTTCATACGATTTTAATCGATCAAAAGGTTGTACGTTTAAATCTTTTAATTCTTCATAAATGGTATCATTTACAGATGGAACTGTTCCTATTATTTCTATTTTAAAGATGAACTGGGCACAAACAAATATTGATATAAAAAATGCGAGGACACCTATTATATTGAGGTAATGTTTAGACATATAAAAAATATATTTAAACAACCCCATCGTTCCTCTGTTTTCTAAGTAGAATCCACACCCTCTATACGCTAACATTTGGTATGTAGGACTATAAAAAGTATATCCATCTTCTACGGCCTTTATATGAAGAATTTTTATTTTTCTACTTTTAGCATAATGTAATAGCTCATATAAGCTATCTCTATCTATATATAATAAGTTATAACCTATATTCCACATTTTGTATCACTTTTACCTTCCCCTTGATTCTTATTTCAAGCTGATCATAATACAATACCTCTAGCCCCACTCCTTGTATACAAATAATATTTTTTTCATCTTTAATCTTTATACAGAATTCGTTCAATTCCATAAGTTCTTTGTAATCTTTAACATAAACTTGATTCTTGTCTAGAATTAACATACGCTCACCTCTAAACATTATATGACGAAGTTATAAAAGAATGCCTAGCACTTTTTTAAACGCAAAAAGAAAGAGAGTGAATTTTACAATTCACTCTCCAAACAATTTATCTTTGTTTTCCTTTATTTTTTCTCGCAGCTTCAGATTTCATTTTTCTTTTTAAACCTGGCTTTACATAAAATTCTCTTTTACGAGCTTCTGCAAGGGTACCTGTTCTCGAAACTTGTCTTTTGAAACGACGTAATGCATCATCTAAAGATTCATTTTCTCTTACTACAGTCTTTGCCATTTGAACTTCCCCCCTTTACTTATTCAATACATGGGATATTATACATTTATTCAAATATAAAATCAATACTTTTTTAATAATCTTTTTCTACTTTTTTTCCACTCACTAAAGAAATACCAGAAGAAGTCCCAATTCTAGTCGCTCCAACCGCAATTACGGCTTCCATTTCTTCAAAACTACGAACTCCTCCGCTTGCTTTAACTTCGCAATGGTCTTGAACAGTATCTTTCATGAGCTTAACATCTTCTACTGTTGCTCCACCTGTAGAGAATCCAGTTGAAGTTTTAACGAACGTCGCCTTTGCTTGTACACATAATTCACAAGCTTTTTTAATTTCTTCTTTCGTGAGTAAACAAGTTTCTAAAATTACCTTAACACAATTACCCTTTGCTGCTTTGACTACTGCCTCTATATCTGCTAAAACAGTTTGATCATCACCGTCCTTTAAAGCACCGATATTGATCACCATATCTATTTCATCTGCACCGTTTGAAATTGCATTTTCTGTTTCGAATGCTTTTACTTCTTTTGTTGATGCACCTAACGGAAATCCAATCACCGTACATACTTTTACTGATGAGTTTTCTAATTCTTTTGCACATAATTTAACCCAAAAAGGATTAACACATACAGAAGCAAAGCTATAGTCATTTGCTTCTTTGCAAAGTTGAATGATTTGTTCTTTCTTTGCATCTGGTTTTAATATCGTGTGGTCTATTAATTGATTATATTTCATCGTCTTCTCCTTTAAATATCTTATTAATTGCTGCTAACGCAATATATTTATCTCCCGGGTAAGGGGTATTGCCAATAGATGAGGCCATGAATTGTTCATGTCCTTTTCCAAGAATGAGAATAATATCTCCAGGATGTGCAATTTCAATTGCTTGTTCAATAGCAATCATACGATCCTCAATAATTACACTCACCAAATCTTCTAAATAATTTTGAATATCTTCACATAGTTCCTCTACAGAATCATCTCTATTATCACCAGCTGTTAAAATAACTTGATCACAATATTTATTAGCAAGTCTACCAATTTGGGCTGCCTTTCTTTGATTTCGTTTTCCAGACATCCCACAAACCGCAATAATTCTTGCATCACCAACTCTTACACTATGAGCAAATTTAAAGACTTGTTCAAAATTTTGTATGTGTTGGCAGTAATCTACAATAACATGAAATGAATATGGATGCTTTATAAGTTCCATTCGTCCATCAACTGTTGAAACAAGCGCAATACTTTTAATGATTTCATGTATAGGCATATCCAATGCATAAAGTGTTGCCATAACTGCTAAAACATTTGCTACATTTTGTTTTCCTAATGTAGGAGATGTTACGCGATATGCTTCTTGATTGATCCATAGATCAAATTCAGTATGGTCAATATAAAGTTTTATATTCTTGGCCATAATTTGAGCCTGATGTTCAATACCATAAGTTATAATTTGTGATTTAACTTGATCTTTTACCAAATTATAAAATTTAACTTCATCTGTATTAAGAATTGCATAACCTTTTTCATCAACAAGTGAAAAGAGTTTCATTTTAGAACGCATTAAATGCTCTAATGTTCCGTGAAAATCCAAATGTTCTTCGTATACATTTGTAAAGACGCCTATGTCAAAGTGAACACTATCTACACGTTTTAATGCCAATCCTTGGCTTGATACTTCAAGGGTGACACCCTTAACATCACTTTTCACCATTTCTGACAAGTGTCTATGAAGATAAATTGCTTCCGGTGTTGTAAATGGACATTGTTCAATAACACTTCCATACTCTATATTATTTGTACCGATATATCCCATCTTTAACAATTTAGATAAAATGTCCTTGATCATTAAAGCAACCACTGTTTTTCCACTCGATCCTGTTACGCCAATCATAGTCATCTTGTAACTTGGATGTTCATAAAAAATATCAGCGACTCTATTGAGTTCAGACAAAACATCATCAACTTTAATATATAGTATGTTTTTTCTTTTGTAAGCAATAGGCTTTGAGTGCACAATACACTTCGCTCCTTGAAATAATGCATCTTCTATATACTTATGTCCATCTACACTCAGGCCATCCACACAAAAGAATACTGATTCTTTTGCGACATAACGCGAATCACTATGAATTGATAACACTCTAAAATCTTCTTCTACATCAAATAACTCATTGATTTTTTTCAATTTATACACTTCCTTGTAAATTTAGATTTGAAACACTTTCGATATGAACTGTTTTCATTTGCCCTATTAATGTTTGGTCAAATGGCACTTCTACCTTAATATAATTTGAAGCATGTCCTACTACGTAGTCTCCATTTCGTTCTTCAAATAGAACATCTAAGTCTTGTCCTACAAATTGTTCAATATATTCTCTTTGTAATCTTTCAGACAATTGTATTAACGATTGAACACGTTGGTGTTTAATATCACCATGAATTTGTTCTTTCATACGGGCTGCCGGTGTTCCCTCTCTTTTTGAATAAGGGAAAACATGGAGTTGATAAAATTTCATGTCTTTGATCCAATTGTATGTTGATTCAAATTCTTCATCACTTTCACCTGGAAAACCAGTAATGACATCTGTTGTAATAGAAACTTTAGGCAATCTTTTCCTTAAGTCATCTAATTTAGATGCAAATTCACTTGTCGTATAGTGTCTATTCATTCTCTTTAACACTGTGTCACATCCTGATTGTATTGGAATATGAAGATGGTCCACAATAATATCTGAATCACTAATTAACTGAATAATTTCAGGTGACAACTGACTCATTTCAATAGAAGAAATTCTTAAACGTTTTAAACCCTCTACCTTAACTAAGTCTTGTAATAAGTCATAAAAATTGTAATCTTCTAAATCTTGTCCATAACCCGCTGTATGAATTCCCGTTAAGACAATTTCAACATATCCTTGAGATACCAAGTGATTTGCTTGATCTATCACACTTTGCGGTTCTCTTGAACGCATTTTTCCTCTTGCATAAGGAATGATACAATACGTACAGAAATTATTACAACCATCCTGTATTTTTAAATAAGCTCTTGTATGTTGGCTTAATTGATTGATGTCTAAGTTCTCAAAATGTGACTCTTTCATAACATCGCCAACTTTAATAACTTGTTGATTTGATTCAATCACTTCTTTTACACAATCAACAATTTGAGTACGATGTTTTGTTCCTAATATAACATCGACCCCTTCTATTTGCGCAATATCTTGGCTTGCAACTTGGCTATAACAACCAACAACACAAACAATTGCGTCTTCGTTTTGACGAACAGCTTTTCTAATCATTTGTCTTGATTTAGAATCTCCTGTATTCGTCACTGTACATGTATTAATGACATACACATCTGCTTTATCTTTAAAAGGGACATTAACATATCCCTCATTTAAAAATAATTGCATCATAGCTTCAGATTCATATGTATTCACTTTACATCCCAGCGTATTAAATGCGACTCTTTTCATAAATAACCTTTCTATTTAAATCGCTTTGCGATTTTTGTACAAACTTTCTTTGAATAATATCCCTTTTCTTCTATAAATGCAAGACATCCAGAATAATCATAACCTTCAATAAAAGCCATCAACGTCTTGACATCTTCTACTAAGATATTTCCTTTGTAATCTTTATCACAAACAATGACTTTATTAATTTGTTTTTGATTGTCTGTATTATAAATATAGACAGTTTTCATATCATCAAAATAAAAACAAATATGACGTTCATCTTCATAAACGATTTCTGTTGGTAAAAAATTTGTTTTTAAATAATTCACAGAATAAAGTTCATTTGGTGTGTTTTGGTTAAATTTAATATTTTTAATATGTTCTCTATGTTGTTTCAATAAAAGAATTTGATAGTCTTCCGTATACCTTTTATTAAGAAATGGTTCGTAATATGGAAGATAGATTTTTGTTTGTGCTTGTTCATCATAAATAAATGGTGCCGATTCTAACAATAAAGCAATATCAGAATTAAACATATTTCTTTTTTCATCATAACTCATATAGTTTAAAATATCATGATGTGAATTCATAAATAATTCAAACGCTAAATCGATTTGAAACTGTGTCTCTAATCCTTTACATAAAACAATGAACTTCATTAAATCCACTTCGTTTTTAATAGTGACTTTGATTCCTTTTTTATTTAAATACTCTTGATAAGTTAATATGTTTTCATAAGACTTTGTTTTATGTACTGATATGGAAACACCATACTTATTTAACTTTTCGATAAACCCCATTATTCTAACTCCCTTCTATAACCAATAACACTTAACATATATAAAGGTGCTGTTTCACTTCTCAATATTCTTTTCCCTAAAGAACATGGTTGAACACCTATATTTTTCATGTATTCAATTTCAGCATCATCGAAACCACCTTCAGGTCCAACGATAATTGTTATACTTTTTAGGTCTTGATCAAGTGCTTTCTTGAATGCAGTGTGTTCGCCCTCTTTACTGGATTCTTCATAAGCGACAAGATTGACGTCTGAAAGATAATCTTGTAACTCGTTACTCTTAATCAAAGGACAAAGTGTCGGTATTTTTGTACGATACGATTGTTCAGCAGCCTCTTTAAGTATTTTAAGATGTCTTTCTCTTTTCTTTGAAAAGGTTTTTTCATCTGTTTTTATAATACTTCTTTTAGACAAAAAAGGAACAATACGATTTACACCTAATTCCGTTGCCTTTTGTAAAACAAATTCAAATTTATCATGTTTTGGTAACCCATAAATCAATGTAACATCAACATCAAGTTCCTGGTTTTCTTCTCTCTTTTCAACCAATTGAATTGTTCCACTATCAATATCTTTGATGACACCAATATAAACATCTTCATTAGGAAGAATACAAATAAGAGAATCTCCATTTTGATATCTCATCACTTTTTGAATATGTTTATGATTAAATGAATCAATGTGGATAATATCCCCATCAATACATGATTTTTCTATAAAATATCTTTGCATAAAATCACCCATTACTATTTTAGCATAATTTTTTAAATATACAATTGCCATGTACATAAAGAAAAGAAAAAGATAGTTATACATAAAAAGAAAAGAAGATGATTTCTCATCTTCTTAATATTTTAAAACGAATTCATCATTTACATAATCCACTTTAACTCTTGTTCCATCTTTAATTGTTCCAGAAATAATGCCCTTCGCAAGTAAAGTTTCAACATGTGTTTGAATAAAGCGTTTAAGTGGTCTTGCTCCAAACGCAGGATCAAACCCTTGTAAATGAATTTGTTCTTTAGCTGCTTCACTTAATTCAACACTAATTTTTCTCTCTGTCAAACGTTTAGAGAGTTGGTTAACAAATTTATCAATAACTTGATAAACAACTTGACTATCTAAAGCATGGAACATAATTGTATCATCTATACGATTTAAGAATTCAGGTTTAAAATGATGTTTTAATTCATTTTCAACTTTTTCAATATTTTCAGGAGTATATCCTTCTAGTAAATATTGTGATCCTATATTAGAAGTCATGATAATGATAGTGTTTTTAAAGCTGACAAGATTTCCTTTTGAATCTGTAATACGCCCATCATCTAAAACTTGTAATAAGATATTAAAGACTTCTGGATGCGCCTTTTCTATTTCATCTAATAAGACAATGCTGTAAGGTGCACGTCTCACTGCCTCAGTTAATTGACCACCTTCTTCATAACCAACATATCCTGGAGGTGCTCCTACAAGTCGAGAGACACTAAATTTCTCCATATACTCGCTCATATCAATACGAACAATATTCTTTTCGTTATCAAATAATTGTTCTGCTAAGCTTTTTGCAACTTCTGTTTTTCCTACTCCAGTAGGACCTAAGAATAAGAATGATCCTATTGGTTTGTTTTCATCTCTAATTCCTGCACGAGATCGTATAATCGCATTACTTACTTTTTCTAGAGCTTCATCTTGCCCTATAACACGTTCTTTTAAGATTTCATTTAAATGAAGTAATTTTTCTCTTTCTGATTCAAGAAGCTTACTCATTGGAATTCCTGTCCAACGTGAAATGACTTCATTAACTGTATCAACCGTTACTTTTTCTTGTAATAAAGCACCTTCTTGTTTTGATGATTGTCTTAACTCAATTTCTTCATTAATTTGAGGTAATGTTTCATACTTAATTTTTGATGCTTCCTCTAAATTCCCTTCAGATTCATATTTATCTCTTAATGATTCTAATCTTAATCTTTGATCTTTTAATTCTTTTAATCGATCAAGATCTTTTTTCTCTTCTTTCCATTTATCACTAAGACCTGTAATTTGTTCTTCTAATGACGCTATACGAGATGATATTTCTCCTAAACGTTTTTCATTATCATCATTTTTATCTTCTTTTTCAATTGAGATTTTTTCCATTTGAAGACGATTTTTTTCTCTTGTGATCACATCTAACTCTTCTGGTAATGAGTCAATTTGCATTCTCACATTTGCACAAGCTTCATCAATTAAATCGATTGCTTTATCAGGTAAGAAACGATCAGTGATATACCTTTCAGAGAGATTAACAGCACTTATAATAGCGTTGTCAGTAATTTGGACACCATGGTGAGATTCAAAGCTATCTTTTAATCCACGAAGGATAGCGATGGAATCATTTGTGTCTGGTTCGTTAACCAAAACTTTTTGGAAACGTCTTTCTAATGCTGCATCTTTTTCTATATACATTCTGTATTCATCAAGCGTCGTTGCACCGATACAGTGTAATTCACCTCTTGCGAGCATTGGTTTTAATAAGTTGGCAGCGTCCATTGCACCATCAGTTTTTCCTGCTCCAACCAATTGATGAATCTCATCAATAAACAAAACAATTCTTCCTTCTGATTTTTGTACTTCAGCTAATACTGCTTTTAATCTTTCTTCAAATTCACCTCTGAATTTCGCTCCAGCGACAAGCGATCCTAAATCGAGTTCAAAAATGATTTTATCCTTTAAATTTGTTGGAACGTCATTTTTAAAAATACGCCAAGCCAATCCTTCAACGATTGCTGTTTTCCCAACACCAGGTTCTCCAATTAAAATTGGATTATTTTTTGTTTTACGTGATAAGATTTGAACCATACGTCTAATTTCTTCATCACGTCCTATAACAGGATCTAACTTTCCATCTTGGACATCTTTTGTTAGATCGCGTCCATACTTTTCTAAGACTTCATATTGATTTTCAGGTTCTTGATTGACCACTTTAGATGCTCCTCTCATATCTGTAATAATTTGTTTTACTGTTTTAAGATCTAGATGATATGTGTTTATCAATTGATCCTTAACATAGTTTTGTACGTCATATAACGCAAAAATAAAGTGTTCTACACTTATATAATCATCTTTTAATTCTTTTTTAAATTTATCTAAAGCCATTAAGATATCACGGAATGTATAAGATAAACTCATACTTGATTCATTAACACCTTGGACTTTTCCATATGTTTCTAATTGATTTTGTAAAGCTTGAGTTAAATTTTGAATATCAACATTCGCTTTACTTAATGTTCTGTATAATATACCATCACTTTTTTCCAATAAAGCCAAAACAAAGTCTTCAACTTGTACAACTTGTCTTGAAGATTGAATGGCATTCACAAATGCTTTTTGTAATGCCTCTTGCATTGCTATTGTCCAATTATCTGTATTCATATTTTCACTCCTTTAGCACTCTTTCTATTTAAGTGCTAACATTAGTATAACACATTATTTAGCACTGTCAATAGAAGACTGCTAAATATTTAAATTATCATATATTATTTGTTTATATCATTTATCTTTTATAAAAACGCACCTGCTTTGCGGGTGCGTTTATTTGCGTTGTAGTTTGCACTCCCACGCTATCGACAGTTATAATATGGTTTAATTCTTTTGTTTTATACGTTTATTTCTAAAGATTTATTTCTTCATAAATTTCGTAGAAAAAGACACCATTAATAACAGTTATTTCATTTATTTCACACGATAAACTTTATAGAAAATGAAAGAAGAGACATTTATTTTTTATTCACGTCTTCTATCATCGCTTCATTAAAAAATTATCTCCTTTTGATTTTTATTTTTTATAATATCATACAATTTGATTGATTGATATAACACTGACCAGACAATTAATCACTTGTTTATTATTTTATTTAAGGAAAGAAAAAAGACAACGATTATGTATTGTCGTTGTCTTTTGATAAAACCATGATTATATCC
>CAMTOK010000009.1 GCA_947074115.1 uncultured Erysipelotrichaceae bacterium
TATAAGAAAGGACAAAACATATGCAAGGAACAAAAATAGTAATCGTTGGTGTTGGAAGTGTTGGATCAACACTGAGTTATACATTAATAAATCAAGATTTATGTGATGAACTTGTCTTGATTGATAGAAATACAGATAAAGTGAAAGGTGAAGTATTAGATATGAGAGACTCTGTCTATTATCTTAACCGTAATATTGAAATCAATTGTGGAACATATCAAGATTGTAAAGATGCAAATATTGTTGTGATTACAGCTTCTGCTCCAATGCGACCAGGATTAGAAGATCGAAATGAAATGTTAAAGTCATCTAAAATTTTAATGGAAGATATTATTAATAATATCATGGCAAGTGGATTTAATGGAATTTTACTCATTGTTTCAAATCCAGTAGATTTAATGACATATCATGCTTGGCGTTTGTCTGGGTTACCCGCTAGACGTGTATTAGGAACTGGGACGACAGTTGATACTGCACGTTTATGTTCTAAAGTTGCTTCTGTTTTCTCTATCGATTCAAGAGATATAAGTGCCCTTGTTTTAGGTGAGCATGGTGACAGTGAGTTTATTCCATGGAGCACTGCTACAATTGGTGGGAAGACTATTGAAGATGTCTTCATAGATAATAAAGATAGAGTTCCATATGAATCATTTGATGAATTAAGAAATGAAGTCAAAAAAGCAGGATGGGAAATCTTTAAAAGAAAAGGGAATACATCTTATGGAATAGCCTCTTCTACTGCAGCTATAATTAAATCTATTTTATTTAATGAAAATAGAATTTATCCTGTATCTACATATTTAACAGGACAATACGGTGTAGAAGATGTTTATATAAGTGTCCCTACAGTTATTGATCGAAATGGTGCACGTGAAATTGTAGAAATAAAATTAAAACCTGAAGAAGAAAAACAAATGCATGCTTCAGCTGAATTGATTAAATCGTTACATCATTACTTAAGACATGGTGAGTAGTATAGGGAATTGTGAAAACAATTTCCTTTTTTTATTTATCTAGCAGTTGAGTATTGACAGTGCTAAAAAAGAGGTGTAATATAGTCTTAGCACATTAATATATTGAGTGCTAATATAGGAGGTAATTATGGAAAAGAAACAATTTCAAGCAGAGTCTCAAAGATTATTAGACTTAATGATTAATTCTATTTATACTCATAAAGAAATCTTTTTAAGAGAATTAATATCAAATGCAAGTGATGCAAGTGACAAATATTATTATCAAGCATTAACTGATAATTTAGGAGCAGTAACAAGAGAAGATCTTGCTATTCAAATTATTATTAATAAAGATCAAAGAATGATTTCAATTATTGATAAAGGAATTGGGATGAATGAAGAGGAATTAGAAAAATTATTAGGAACAATTGCTCATTCAGGTTCATTAGAATTCAAAAAGAAATTAGATGACAAACAAGATGATGTTGATATTATTGGACAATTTGGTGTAGGATTCTATTCTGCATTCATGGTCGCAAATAAAGTTGAAGTTATCTCTAAAAAATATAATGATGATCAAGCGTATATGTGGGAATCTGATACAACTGATGGATATACTATTCGTCCAGTCGATTACAATCAAAGAGGAACATGTATCAATTTATTCTTAAAAGAAAACACAGAAGATGAAAACTATGATCAATATCTTGATCAATATGAAATTGAAAGATTAATTAAAAAGTATTCTGATTATGTTCATTATCCAATTCAAATGAATATGACAATTTCTAAACAAAAAGAAGACAGTGAAGACTATGAAGATGTTATTGAATTAAAAACATTAAATTCAATGATTCCATTATGGAAACGTCCAAAGAAAGATATTACTGAAGAAGATTACAATGAATTCTATAAAGATAAATTCAATGAATATAACAATCCATTAACAGTTATGCATAATTCAGTAGAAGGTAATGTTTCATATGATTCATTATTATTTATACCTTCACAAGCACCAATGAATTACTATTCAAATGATTACGAAAAAGGACTTCAATTATATTGCCGTGGTGTCTTTATTATGGATAAAGCAAGTGAACTTGTACCTGAACATTTTAGATTTGTTAAAGGTTTAGTTGACTCTCAAGATTTATCATTAAACATTTCTAGAGAAATGTTACAACACGATCGTCAATTAAAAATTATTGGTGATAAAATTGAAAAGAGAATTCAAACTGAATTATCAAAAATGTTAAAAAATGATAGAGAAAAATATGAAGACTTCTTTAAACAATTTGGATTACAATTAAAATTCGGTATTTATAACAGTTTTGGAATGTTAAAAGATAAATTACAAGATTTATTACTTTTCTATAGTGCATCACAACAAAAAATGATTACTTTAGAAGAATATGTTGAGTCAATGAAAGAAGATCAAAAAGATATCTTCTTTGTTAGTGGTGAAAGTATTGAAAAAATTGATTTCATGCCAACTGTTGAAAGATTAAAAGACAAAGGATTTGATATTCTTTATTTAACTGATAATGTAGATGAATTCACTATTCAAATGTTAAGAGAATATAAAGAGAAAGCATTTAAAAATATCACTCAAGGTGATTTAGATATCGATACAGAAGAAGAAAAAGAAGAATTAAAGAAAAAAGAAGAAGACAATAAAGATCTTTTAACAGCGTTAAAAGAAGAATTAAAAGAAGATGTACAAGATGTTGTTATTTCTTCAAGATTGAAATCACATCCAGTATGTTTATCAAGTGGTGAAGGTTTATCATTAGAAATGGAAAAAGTTTTAAACCAAATGCCAGATGCTCAAGGTATGAAAGCTGGACGAATTTTAGAAATAAATCCAAATCATGAAATCTTTAATGCATTACAAACATTATATGAAAAAGATTCATCTCAATTAAAAGACTATGCATCTATTCTTTATGATCAAGCTTTATTAATTGAAGGATTAAGTATTAAAGACCCAGTTGGTTTTTCAAATAAGATTTGTAACCTAATGGTGAATATTAATAAATAGTGTACGAAAGTACACTTTTTGTCTATGAGGAGAAAAATATGGAACTTAAAAATGCTATGACAGAAAGAAGAAGTATTAGAAAATTTAAAGAAGAAAAGGTGAAAAGAGAAGATATTGAGGCTATGATTGATGCTGCGATACTCGCACCATCATGGAAAAATTCACAAGTCAGTCGTTATCATGTCGTTATGAGTGATGAAGCTTTGTTAAAAGTAAAATCATTTTTACCTGAATTTAATGCAAATAACGTTGCTGATGCTCCGGTATTACTTGTATGCACTATTATTAAAGATCGTTCTGGTTTTAATCGTGATGCATCACCAGCAAATGAACTTGGAAATGGTTGGGGAATGTATGACAACGGGTTACAACATATGAACTTAACATTAAAAGCAACTGAATTAGGTTTATCAACCCTTATTTTAGGTTTACGTGATCATATTCAAATAGCGGATTATTTAAAACTAGGTGATGAAGAAATGATAACAAGTATTATCGCTGTTGGATATGCTGATATTCATCCAGATATGCCAAAGAGAAAAGCAGTAGAAGATATTACTAAATTTTATTAATTCATAAATGTATGCCTGTGATTTATTGACCTTTTTCATAACTAGGTATACAATTGAACTATCATAAAGACATGGGGGAAATATATGATTTATACATTAACATTAAATCCAGCATTAGATTATGTCATTCAGGTTCCTGAATTTGTTGAAGGAAAAGTAAACAGAATGACTCAAGAAGCAATATGTATAGGTGGTAAAGGAATAAATGTCTCTTTATTATTAGATTCATTAAGTATGAAATCAACATGCTTAGGGTTTATTGGGGGATTTACAGGTCAAGAAATCAAGAGACAATTAGAAGTAAAAGAACATGTGAAAACAAAATTTATTGAAGTCAAAGATGGTTTAACAAGAATCAATGTTAAAATGACAAGTCATTTAGAAAGTGAAATGAATGGTATTGGACCACATATTCTTAGTAGTGATGTTGATGCATTACTCAACCAATTGTCAAAAGTAAAAAAAGGAGACGTTCTTATACTTTCAGGAAGTGTTCCTTCAATGTTGCCACAGTCAATATATAAAGATATTATGGCAACACTTGATGGTGTTGATGTCGTTGTTGATACAACAGGTGACGCATTAAAAGAAGTATTAGAATTCCATCCGTTTTTAATTAAACCAAATCATCATGAACTTGCAGAGTTTTTTGATGTTAATTTATCTACAACAGATGATATTGTCTTTTATGCTCAAGAATTACAAAAACTAGGTGCAAGAAATGTATTGATTTCTATGGCAAAGGAAGGTTCAATTTTAGTGAGTGAAGAGGGTCAAGTCTACTTTCAATCCGTTTGCCAAGGAACGGTTGTTAATTCAGTAGGTGCTGGAGACAGTATGGTTGCTGGATTTGTTGCTGGGTATTTAAAGGGATATGATTACGAACAAACACTCAAACTTGCGACTGCGACAGGTGGTGCAACAGCATTTAGCGAAGGAATAGCAGATTACAATACAATCATGTCATGCCTTAAAAACATCACAAAATAATCATAATATAAAGAAAATGCCTTTAAATAGGGCATTTTTTTCATATATTATTAAATAATAGTATCATTTTTATATATGAAATCCCATTAATTGTGATATAATATAAAAAAAGGGGTGAGTCTATGTCTTCGTTTTATTATTCTGATTCAATAAAGACACTCAACTTATCAAGGCGTTCACTAAACGCTCTTGAACGGACAGGAGTCAATACGATTCAAGATCTGTTATCATTATCTATGAGGGACTTGTTAAAGATAAGAAATGTTGGGGAAAAAAGTCGTAACGAGATTATTAATACTATTGAATCATTTCAACAAGAGAATAATTTATTTAAGAAAGATACTGAAGTGGTTGTACCTTCAGTTAAAACATTTATAGGGGAAGATGGAAAAAAATATTACGATATTTCTATAGATGAAATGGCATTAAATATGAGAACATACAATTGTTTAAAGAATGCTCAATTATGTTATTATTCAGAACTAAAAGAAAAAACTGCAGAAGAACTATCACAAATCAGAAGTATGGGGAAAAAGTGTTTAGATGAAATAGATCATATCTTAACACATATTGAACTTCGTCAAGTGATGCACGGAGATAATGTGGAACTTGATCATGCTGAAGCTATCTGTTCATTATTATTTAGTGTTCTTAACGATATTTTAAATTTAGATCCAAATCAATTCTTTGAGAAAGTTTTACCTTTGTGCTTAGAAGTTTCATCTGATTTATCAGAAGAAGAAACAATACTCAGCCAAGACCTTCTTAACTGCTGCTATCAAAACGAATATATACAAGAATTGTTTGGGAGTTATGTTTTAAAGATGATTCAAGAACATATTTATGGTTTGTCATTAGAAAATATTTTTGAATATGTTCCATTAGAATTTAGAAACCAAAATTTCATTAAAATTGTTGTTAATCGTTTATTGCATAAAAAGTTAATTCATAAAGATGAGCTTAGGTATTATGCTCTTTTCCCATCTTATAAAGATGAATTACAAAATTACTTAACACCTAGGGAGTATCTTATTCTCAATCGTAGAATTCATGGTGAAACGCTGGAAGGTGTTGGCCAACGCTATGAACTGACTCGTGAAAGAATACGTCAAATTGAACAGAGAGCGATTAAACGCTTAAATGATACTAAGGTATGTTATAAAGAAGATATTTATCGAGATATTTATTTACGTTATCACATTACTTATACAGACTTTATGATTGCGATGAGCGATTCAAATGTATATAATTACTTATCACTTCGTTACAGTCAAATACGTTCAAAATTAGCCGATTTAAAGCCAATAGGAGATATTGTTGAGGATGATGACATCCCGATGTCTATTCGTAAGAAATTTGAAAGAGCTATTTATAAAGATTATGTCTTGTTAGATAAGGAGTACATTCCTTGTACGAGAAATGATTTAACTGAATACGTATTAAAACATTACTCATTTGATGGCGTCACATTTGATGAATTTAAAAATCTCTACGCACAAGTTTTATCGTTTATTCATAGAGAAAATGATCCTTCATTAAATGTTATAGATCGAGGCTATTTAAATAAATTGGCACTAAGTCATCATACACTGTGGAGATATGGTAAGAAATTTAGATATTATAATATTGCTTCATATGATTATACAGAACTCTTAACGACTTTAAACCTTCATCAATATGATTGTGTTGAATACTCAACTTTGAAGTTCTTTAGACTCTATCCTGAATTGATGTTGTTCTATGACATTAGGGATGAATACGAATTGCATAATCTATTAAAGAAAGTGTGCCTTGAAGAAGATTATCCTCATGTCACATTTAGAAGGATGCCTAATATTGAGTTTGGTCAGGCCAATCGTCATGAGCAAGTCTTTCATCTTTTAAAGATTCTAGCACCAATAACAAAGAATGATTTTTCATGTGAATATGAAAATGAATATGGTGTGAGTTCATGTACAGTCTTATCAAATTATATGGGAGACTTTAATCACTACTTAAATAATGGTTATTATGAAATTGATTCTCAACCAATTTCAGTAGATATTAAAGAACAATTACGTATGAGATTAACAGGAGATTTTTATCTGCTTTCATCTATACAAGAAATATATAATGATTTAGATTCTGCGCCTCATCAAGATTTAAATTCAATAGTCTTAAGAGAATTAGGATATAAAGTTTATTCTAAATATATTATTAAGGATAACTATTCAACAGCGAGTGAATATTTTAATGCTGTATTAATACAAGGAGATCACTTTGATTTAAAAGACTTTCCAACAGGAATGAAAGAAGTGGTTGCATTTATTAATCAATTGTATTATTTAAAATCACAATACCAAATTGTTGAATATCTTCCAGAGAAATATATAAATATGAGGACGTTAGAACGTTATGGAATTACCATGGAAAGTATTAAAGACTTTCACTATGATGTTTACAACATGATTAAAGATGGTGAATATTTCACTTATCATTCGTTAAAAAAACAAGGGTATCACTCACCTTTAGAACATGAACAATTTGAAGATTGGTTCTATACATCGCTCCTTATAGAACGTCGAGATTATTTCTCTCACCTAAAGATAGGTAAAAATAAGATTATCTATCATGGAAAGAAGAAGTTTTCCTTAGCAGATTTTGTTCACTATATTGTACAATCTCATCAAGATCAGGCGATTGCTTTAGATGATTTAATTTTAGTATTAAGAAATGATTATGGTTTACACATTAATATGTGGAAACTAAAAGAATCACTAAAAAACAGTTCTATGTTTATTGACGCTGTTCATCAATATGTTTATGACAGCTATGATTCATATGCAAAACAAAAATCAAAAAGTTTATAAAGCAGTTCAGTGGGATAGAGTCGATGTCTTGATGATTCAATCCTACTTTTTTATTTGTCTAAATAGACGATTCTTATAGAATTGATTTAGAATAATAAAAACAAGCACTGCTTAAAGTGCTTGTTTGTTTACTTAAATTCTTGAATTAATAATTCTTGAGTATTTTGTGTGATTTCATTACCAAAGGATACTAAAGTCAATTGATCATTATTTGTGAAAATCATTAAAGTGAGCTGATCATTTAAAAAACCATATGTGACAAAATCTTGAGTGTACAAACTATCACAACTAATTTCACTAGGATTCTCTAAATAGAAGTTTAAAGCGTCTTGCACATCAGTATTGTTTTTTAGGTTGTATTGACGTAAATACATAACATCTTCATCACTGACTTCTAAATAAGTATAAGTTGTTTTAGAAAAGAATCCTTTTTGAATCTTTGCTTGTTTCGTTGATGAAACATTTTCATATATTTTAGATAATGACATATATGGGTATTGTGTTGTTAAAGTTGCATTAAGTGAATCTTCTGCAATTCCACCAACAAAGATAATTGTAAAGACTAACAATAAGGTTATAAAGAGTGAACGAATATGCTTTAATAGAGGTTTTTTTGATTTGAAACGTAATAAAGAAATAAAATGACATAAGTAACGTAGTCCAAGTGTCATTAATATCGCAACGAATGCGATTTGAAATAAGAATGAACCATATGTAAGAAAATCATTTAAAGGATTGCGATCAATTATAAATAATGTGTATGCAAAACTTAGTGTTAAGTACATAAGAGCAAACATAGCATACTTAATTGTATCAAAATGATCGAATTGATACGTATAGTTTAAGTCATTTCTATGATTTGTTTTGCCTTCTTTGTAAAAAACGAATTTTCCTTTTTGATCTTTAAAGAGTGTGTATCCTGCGTCCTGATAACGCGATGCAAGCTCAAATCTCGCATCAGTCTTCTTAATACGTGATTTTCCAGATAAGTCGATACAAGCAACTTTAAATGAATATTTTTTGTCTGTTTTTTTAAAGAAAGTCAATCCAAGAAACTTTTTTGGTAGGTATCCTTCTTCTCCATAGTGATTATAAATAGCCTCAATTTCTTGAGATTCATAAGGTTGAAAATTTAAATAACGAATAGGTAACATAATTGACCTGCCTTTCTTTAATGCATTATATCAAAGGTCCAAGAAAATGTCTATTTTCTTATTATGAACAAATGTGTAAAGAATATGTAAATTAAGTATTAAGAAAGTGTAAATATTTATTTGCTTTGTGTAGTGATTATAGTATAATAACGTTGTATTTTACTAAAAAGTGAAGAGCAAAAGGAGGGCATTTATGAATTTTGCTATAGTGTTTTCGCTGGCTGGGGGTCTAGGTTTATTCCTTTATGGAATGAAGATGATGAGTGACTCTTTAGAAAATGTAGCGGGAGCGAAACTCAGAACAATTTTAGAAAAGGCGACAAGCCATCCTTTATTAGGTACGGCTATAGGAGCAGCGTTTACAGCTGTTATACAATCTTCTTCAGCAACAACAGTACTCGTTGTAAGTTTTGTTAATGCTGGATTGATGAATTTATATCAAGCAACTGGAATCATTATGGGTGCCAATATTGGGACGACAATTACAGGACAGTTAATTTCTCTTAAATTATCTGACATTGCACCAATCTTTGTATTCGTTGGTGTTGTTATGATTATGTTCATGAAGAAAACAAATGTACAAAAGATCGGTGAAGTTATTTTAGGTTTTGGGATTTTATTCGTTGGATTAGGAACGATGTCATCTGCGATGTCATCATTAAAAGATTCACCAATGATTATCAATTCATTATCTACATTAACAAATCCATTAATTGCTATATTTATAGGGTTTATTGTTACGGCAGTTCTGCAGTCATCATCTGCAACAGTCGGAATTATTATCTTACTTGCAACTCAAGGATTAGTAGAGTTACAAATTTGTTTCTATATTATCTTAGGATGTAATATAGGATCATGTGTTTCTGCCTTATTAGCGAGTATTGGTGGTAAGAAGAATGCAAAACGAGCAGCATACATACATTTCTTATTCAATGTTATTGGTTCATTAGCTTTAGTGGTTCTGTTCCAATTGTTTATGCCTCAAATCGAACAATTTGTATTGTCATTAACAAATTCTCAGGGATTAACTGGAGAAGCGCTCCATCAAGCAATGGGACGTAATGTTGCGAATGCACATACATTAATTAAAATCTTCGAAGTTGTCTTACTCTTCCCATTTGCGAAAAAGTTAGCGGATTTAACTTATTTAATTATTCCTGGTGAAGATAGCCACAAAGGATTTGAATTACAATATATTAATGCAAATGCAGCTTTCTCTGCGACAACAGCAATTCCTCAAGCAATTCATGAAGTTGTGAGAATGGCAGTTTTAGCGAAAAAGAACTTAGAGATGGCAGTGAAATCATTAATGAAGCAAGATGATGATGTCTATGAGACGATTTGTGAAAACGAAGAAAATATAGATTATCTCAATCATGCATTAAATGAATATCTAAATAAAATTAATCAAGTTCCTCTTCCAGAAGAAGATGCAAAAATGATTGGTCCACTCTATCATGTTGTCGCTGACGTTGAACGAATTGGAGATCATGCAGCAACAATTGCTAAGTTTGCTTTAACATTTAAAGAGAAAAACTATAAGTTTACTGATACTCATGAACAAGATATTCAAGAATTATTAAATCTGGTTTTACACGAAATTGATTTAAGTGTTGATATGTTTACACACAAATCTCTAGAACATTTAAATGAGATTCTTCGTATCGAAGGCGAAATTGACGCTAAAGAATCAAAACTTCAAAAAGATTATCTCAAAAATATGAAAAGACAAGATACTGCACCAAGAGAAGGGATGTTGTATTCTGACTTAGCTGCTTCTCTAGAAAGAATTGGAGATCACGCAACAAACATTGCTTTCTCAATTTTAAATGATGATAGTGAAGAAATATCGAGATTATTAGAAGATGAACATGTTAATCCTGCGGATTACATCTTATAAACAAAAAAAGCTCATACGAGCTTTTTTTATTTTAATTGTTCAATGGCTTTATTAATAAATTCAAGTTCATCCGATGAGAAATCAGGGCTATGAATAACATTAACATTTTCAATTAATTGGTCAATACGACTGGCACCAATCAAAACGCTTGTTACAGCTTCATTTCTTAATAACCATTTTAATGACATTTGGGCTAATGTCTCATTTCGAGAGAGAGCGAGTTGATTTAATGCATTTAAACATTCAACTTTTGTTTGAGTTAATACTTCAGGTTTTAAAAATCGGGGATCTTGAGACATACGACTATCAAGAGGAATCCCGTTTAAATAGCGATTTGTTAATTGACCTTGTGCGAGTGGGCTAAAGACAATTAATCCCTTTTTATAGTTTTGTGTAGCTAAGTACAAGCCATTGGTTTCAATAGTTCTATCAAGTATGTTGTATCGATTTTGATTAATAATGTAAGGAACGTGTCTAGCCTCTAATATTTTAATTGCCTTATCTAATGTTTCACCATCGTAATTAGAAAGACCAACATAAAGTGCTTTTCCACTTTCAACAGCAGTAGCGAGAGCACCCATAGTTTCTTCTAATGGTGTATTTGGATCCATTCTATGATGATAGAAAATATCAACATAATCTAATCCCATACGTTTTAAGCTTTGATCAAGGCTCGCTAATAAATACTTTCGGCTTCCCCAATTTCCATAAGGGCCATCCCACATATCATATCCAGCTTTCGTAGAAATGATCAATTCATCTCGATAACCATCAAAACAATCTTTTAAAATCTTTCCAAAATTCTCTTCAGCAGCTCCAGGTTTTGGCCCATAATTATTAGCCAAATCAAAATGTGTAATTCCTAAATTAAAAGCAGTGATACATAGATCTTTCATTGTTTCATAATCATTGTTCTCACCAAAATTGTGCCAGAGACCATAAGAAATGATAGGTAACATTAAACCACTGTGGCCACAGCGTCTATATTCCATATGATCGTATCTTTTATCAGATATTGTTAACATATTGCTTCCTCCTTATTATTATTTTACAACGATTGGTAAGGGTAAAGTCAATAAAAACATGCATTTCATATCATTTTCATTTCTTGTCATATTCATAGACTTGACATGAAAAATAATGTAAAATTGTGCAACGGAGGTATTTTATGAGTTATAAAACAAAAAAATTTCTATCTTATTATAAACCCTATAAAGGAATGTTGTTTACTGATTTGTTCTGTGCAATGATAGCAGCGTCAATCACTTTACTCTTTCCTTTAATTACAAGATATATTACTGGAGAAATATTACTACAAGAAACAATCAATATTCCTCTTATTTATCAATTAGGGATCTTTATGGTCGCGCTTGTTATCGTAGAGTTCTTTTGTAATTATTATGTGACATATCAAGGGCATGTTATGGGAACATATATGGAAAGAGATATACGTAATGAGTTATTTGAACATTATCAAAAATTATCTTTTAGTTTCTATGATGAACAAAAAACAGGTCAATTGATGACAAGGTTAACAAGTGATATTTTCTCACTTACAGAACTTTACCATCATGGTCCTGAAGACATTGTTATTTCACTTATTAAATTTGTTGGTGCTTTTGTCATATTATCTTCAATCAATTTAAAATTAACATTGATTGTCTTTGCGTTTATACCAGTTATGGCTGGGTTTGCATTATATTACAATCGTAAAATGAAAACAGCATTTAAGAGAAACAAACAACGTATTGGTGATATTAATGCAAGAATTGAAGACAATTTATCTGGTATTCGTGTTGTAAAAAGCTTTGCGAATGAAGAACACGAGATGGATAAATTTATGAATGAAAATTCTAATTTTGTTAGCAGTAAAAGAAACAGTTATCAATGTATGGCAAGATATCATTCAGGTTTAGGAATCTTTACGAGTTTAATTACTGTCGCTGTTATTTTCTTTGGGGCATTATTTATATCAAAAGACGCTATTACAACACCGGATTTAATTGCTTTTGTTTTATATATAACAAATCTTATTGATCCAGTTAAGAAATTGATCAATTTTACTGAACAATTTCAGGAAGGTGCAACTGGTTTTGAGCGTTTCTTAGAAATATTAAATATTGAACCAGACATCAAAGATAAAGACAATGCAATAGAATTAAAAGATGTGAAAGGGCATATACAATTTCATGATGTATCATTTAGATACAATGAAAATACTGATTATATCTTAAAAGATATTAATTTAGATGTATTACCGTCTCAATATATTGCATTAGTAGGTTCATCAGGTGTCGGAAAAACAACGATATGTTCTTTATTACCACGCTTTTACGAAGTAACGAAAGGTGATATTACAATTGATGGTACATCTATTGCAGATATTAAACAAAAATCTTTACGTGATCATATAGGGATAGTCCAACAAGATGTTTATCTATTTGCAGGAACGATTATGGATAATATTAGATATGGTTCATATGATGCAAGTGATGAAGATGTTATTGAGGCTGCAAAAAAAGCGAATGCACATGAATTTATAATGAATTTACCTGAGGGTTATGACACTGATTGTGGTCAACGAGGTGTTAAGTTATCAGGGGGGCAAAAACAAAGGTTATCGATTGCACGTGTTTTCTTAAAGAATCCACCAATTTTGATATTTGATGAAGCAACAAGTGCATTAGATAATGAAAGTGAATTTGTTGTTCAACAATCATTAGAAAGTCTAGCAAAGAACAGAACGACATTCGTCATTGCTCATCGTTTGTCTACAATAAAAAATGCTGAACGTATTTGTGTTCTAGGTGAAAATGGGATTGAGGAGGAAGGAACTCATGACGATTTACTTGCATATAATGGACAGTATGCACATCTATACCAAATGCAGTTTAAACAATAAAACACGTCGCACATAGTGCGGCGTGTTTTATTCATTATGAAGATTAAGTGTCCTATAATAGTCTTTTTCTAAGATGAGCTTAGACATATTTAATCGTTGTTTTACGATATGAGATAGTCGATTGAGTTCTGATTCATTTTCACCTTTTTTATAAGTTACACTTGATGTTGGAGCATAATAAGTGATGTTATCTGAAAGGAAACTTTTTGATTCAAAGATGACGAGTGATTCGGCATCAGAAAACAAATCGATTCCCATCAACAATCTTGAATCATAATCTAATCCAAGAAGGTTAGATAGCGTTGGTAAAATATCTGCACTACATCCGAGTTTGTTATTAACGATAGCCTCTTTCATAGAACCACTCCAAATTAAGAAACTGTTTTTATAAAGTTCAAACTTATCATCTATTGATTTACCAGCAAGTTCACTATAGGCATCGAGTGTTAATCCGTATGGATAATGGTCAGCACTAAGAGCGATCAAAGTATTGTTGAGTTTACCAGCATCTTCTAAACGCTGAATTAAATATTCTAAAGCCTTATCTAATTCTATGTGACATGCCATATAGGCTTTCACTGGTTCTGAAGCATCAAGATGAGAAACCAAATCTTGATTGTTATTTGCGATTGTATTGCCTAAGAAGTTATATTCAAGATGTCCACTCACTGTCATATAATAGGCATGAAATTTGTCTTCATAAATATAATCATCTACAGTTTTTTGCATCATTTCTAAATCACTTCTTGGCCATTGTTTTGTCATCGTTAAACCTCTACCGATTGCTTTATAAACATAACCCAAGTTTGGATGAGATTGATCGCGGTTGTAGTAAGTCGCAGAATGATTGTGATAAGCATAAGTAGCGTATCCTAATGAACTAAATTGTTTACCTAATGTCAAAGGTAAGTCGTTGCTTGAGGAGTCTCTAAAACTCCATGTTCCTGCTTTGGGTAATAATCCTTGCATAGCAACATATTCACCATCAGAAGTACTGACGTTCCAAAGAGGTGTATAAAAATTAGTGAACTGAAATCCAGTATTGTATAATTTATATAAAGTTGGTGTTAACTCCTCATCAATAGCGTAAGGTGAGAAACCCTCAGCTGTTAATAAGATGACATTATAACCTTCAAACATCCCAGTATATTCATTTTGATAAGTTGGTGTCACATTTTTGAAGTATTGATGCATTTGTTTTATTGTTTCATCAGTTTCCTTTTCAATTAATGAATCAAAATCAATTTTCATTGTATTTGCGACTTTTTCTAATGTTTGAGGAGTAGTCGTTGGTGTAATAACAGAAACAGCAGAGTCTTTACCGAGTACCAAACCTTGAAAATCTATTTGAAATGTGGTTGATAACCCTAATTTTGAAACTGCGAGATTTTGCATTGTTTTTTCATTATAGAGTTCTAATGGTGATTCTCTTGTTGTTTGAGTGAAATAATAAATATAACTTGATCCTATGCAAAGTAATGTATAAATCATAACAATATAACAAATCATATTATGAGACATATAAATATAATTCATTTTATTTTTTACAAAAATAAAATGAAAAACAATAGGTAATAAGTAAATAACAATGATCACTATGTTTTGTAAGAGGAGATTCATTAATTGTTTTAAAAAACCAAATAAAACACCACCATTTAACATAGAAGAAAAAGAATAGAATGTAGTAAAGAACTGATAGTATAAACATTGAGATAAGTAGAAAAGACAAACACAGACAATTGATAAAGATAAGTATATCTTTTGATACTTTTCATTTAAGAAAAAATAAGGGATTGAAAAGACAAAAGATAAACAGAAAGTATTACACATAATTAAAAACCAATATGATCCAAGTTGATTAACTGTTAGAAACTGTGTTATGGCTTCAAGGAGTAAACATAAGGTCATAAAGTATGGAAATGGTGAATATAGAAATTCAATAAAACGTTTTTTTGTCATAATGACCTCCTTGAAAGTTGATTAAAAAATATGTCCTATGCTATAATATAGAAAAGTGAGGGATAAATATGATTGTTGTCTACATAATTGGCGCTATTTTCTTTATTGCTTTAGCCGTATGGTTTATTGATAAAAGAGAAAGACTATCTGTACATAGTATAGCATCCAAAGATAGTAAAGAGAATATGAAAGAGTTAAATCAATCATTAGATGAAGTGATTGAAATACTTGATGAAGTTGAACCAGCGCTTCAATTGGTGAATCAATATTCATTAAAGTTATTAAAATTCTTTAAATAACAAGGAAAGTATTGACAAACTTTCCTTTTTTCATATAATTGTGTATAAATAATCAAACTCAAAGAAAAAGAGAGTATTTTAAGTTTATTTATAGAGAGTGGGGAATGGTGGAAGCCTCATATGCAGCTTAGAAGAAACGCACTTTGGAGAGGGATTCTTGAAAGTAGTAGGGAATCAAGTCTATCCGCTTTAAGGATTAAAGAGAGTCTATTTTTGATAGACTAATAAGAGTGGTACCGCGGAATCTTTCGTCTCTTAGTCATTAGACTAAGAGGCGTTTTTTGTTTGATTTGGAGAAGAGAGGGAAAAAACTATGAAAAAATTATTAAAAGTATTTTTAGTATTAACTATGGCTTTTGTTGTTGTTGCTTGTGGTGGTAACAATGATACAACTGGAGATAAAACAGTAATTACTGTTGGTATTTCACCTGACTATCCACCATATGAATCATTAACAACATCAAATGAAGTTGTTGGGTTTGACGTAGATATGATGAAATTATTTGAAGGATATTTAACTGAATTCTTTGATGGAGAATTTACATTTGATTTAAGAATTATGGACTTTGATAACATTGTTACATCAATTCAAGGGGATCAAGTTGATTTAGGAATTTCTGGATTTACTTATGCTGAAGATAGAGATGTTGAATGGTCAAAACCATATACATCAACAAATCAAGTTGCTGTTATGCCTGTAGGAACAACTGTTAAAACTGTTGCTGATTTAGAAGGAAAAGCAATTGCTGCTCAAGCTGGTTCAACTGGTGAATATGCTGCTGAAGATATTGAAGGTGCAACTGTTTCAACATTAAAAGATGTTCAAAACATGTTTGCTGGATTAGCAGCTAATCAATATGATGCTGTTATCGTTGATATTGCTGTTGCTAAAAACTATGTAAATAGTGGTAACTTCATTATGTTAGAAGAACCTTTATTAGATGAAGAAAATTATATCATCGCTAAAAAAGGGAACACTGAAATTATTGAAAAAATTAATAAATGTATTGATACATTCTTAGCATCTGATGATTACAATGCTTTATGTGAACAATACGGATTAACAAAATTAGATTAAAATAAAAAAAGGTAGGGTATAGCATGTTTGTAGCATTTGAAAAGGTGTTCACGTTAGCCAATATGATCTATTTGTTTAAAGGGGCACTGATTTCACTTATGATTGCAGCGCTAGCCCTTTTCTTTGGATTAATATTAGGAATTATAGGAGCATCAGCGAAACGTTCTAAGTTTTTCTTATTTCGTTGGTTAGGAAATATTTATGTAGAAGTTATTAGGGGAACACCAATGCTTCTTCAAATCTTATTATTGTTTGCAGTTATGCCAGCAATGTACACAGCAATTACAGGTTCAGTCATAAGACCTAATGTTTATGTGATTGGGGTTATTGCTTTAAGTATAAATAGTGGTGCATACACAACAGAATTAATAAGAAGTGGTATAAATGGGATTGATAAAGGGCAATGGGAAGCTGCAGAAACATTAGGGTTATCTAACTTCCAAACAATGAAACTCGTTATATTACCACAAGCATTTAAAAGAATTGTACCACCACTTGTAAGTGAGTTTATTACTTTAATTAAAGATTCATCTTTAATTAGTACAATTGGTGCAGTTGAATTATTAAAATCAGCACAGGTTATTGGGAACACATATTTTGATGTTATGTCTCCATATACCTTAGCGATGGTTTTCTATCTTGCAATGACATTAAGTATTTCATTTGTTGCAAGAAAGCTTGAAGGGAGGTTAGCTCAAAGTGATTAAATTAAAGTCAATAACAAAGAGATTTAATCAATTTGTTGCAGTTGATAACGTCTCATTAGAAATAAAAAAAGGTGAAATTGTTTGTCTTATTGGACCATCAGGTTCTGGTAAGAGTACAGTTTTAAGATGTATTAATGGATTAGAAGTACCTGAAGAAGGACAAGTTTTAATCAATGATACACCACTTATTAAAGATGATGAAAAATATACAGATTTAAAATTAAAAATGGGCTTTGTTTTTCAACACTTTCATTTATTCCCACACATGAATGTGTTAGATAATCTAACACTTGCGCAAATTCATGTTAAAGATAGAAATGAAACAGAAGCAAAAGACATTGCTATGAAGTATTTAAAACGCGTTGGATTAGAAGAAAAAGCGTTAGAATATCCAAGTAAATTATCAGGGGGACAAAAACAACGTGTTGCGATAGCACGTAGTTTATGTATGAATCCAGAAGTGATGTTGTTTGATGAACCAACGAGTGCTTTGGATCCTGAAATGGTTATTGAAGTTTTATCAGTTATGCAAGAACTTGCTCAAGAAGGGATGACGATGGTTGTTGTGACTCATGAAATGGGGTTCGCAAGAACTGTAGCTGATCGTGTGATCTTTTTGGAGGATGGACAAATTGTTGAGGAAAATCATGCTGAAGAATTCTTTGCGAATCCAAAGAGTGAAAGAGCAAGATCTTTCTTAAATAAGGTTATGCATTAATGAAGATCAAAGAATTTGAAGTTGAAACATGGATGACGATCTATGAAAACGACTGTGAAATCAATTTGACTGAAACAAGTATGAAATCTTTATCGCTTAAAGATTTACAAAAACTCGTTGATGAAGACATAATGGATCATGTTATGGAATTAAAACAAGACTATGGTCATATTGTTGGATCTCCAAGATTAAAACAAGCAATATTATCATTATATAAAACCGGTGATGATTCAAATATTGCTATTACACATGGAGCAATCAATGCGAATGAACTTGTTATGATGACTTTATTAGAACCGGGTGATCATATCGTGAGTTTATTTCCGTCATATCAACAAATGTATGACTTCCCACATTCACTGGGATGTGATGTAAGTTTAATTGAATTAGACGAAGGTAAGGGCTGGTTACCATCGATTGATGATTTTAAACGTGTTGTGAATGAAAAAACAAAAATGATTTGCTTAAATTCTCCTAATAATCCTACAGGAACGACGATAAAAGGACAATTGATGAATGATATAATTGACCTTGCAAAGCAATACAATTGTTATATCCTGTGTGATGAAATTTATCGAGGTTTAGGTACAAATACAAAAGACATTCTACCATCTTTTTCAGATCAATATGAAAAAGCAATAGTAACACAAAGTTTATCCAAAGTCTTTTCTTTTGCTGGGTTAAGATTAGGGTGGATTAAGGCTGAACAATCCGTTATAGACTTAGTGAATTTACGTAGAGATTATCATATCATAAGTAGTGGTCCGATGAATGATTATCTTGGTGCTTTGGTATTAGAAAATAAAGATGTTATATTAGATAGAAATAGGAAAATATGTGCTAAAAACAAAGAACTGCTGAAACAGTGGCTAAAGAAGAATCCACTCTTCTCATGTGTCATACCGGATGAAGGAACTGTTTGTTTTTTACACTATGATCTTCCTTTGAAATCACAAGAATTCTGTGAAAGATTACAAAAAGAAACGGGTGTGTTTTTCGTTCCAGGAAAGACATTTGGTAAAGAATATTACTTACGTTTTGGTCTAACACATGAAGCTCGTGAAGTTGAAGAAGGATTGAGAAGGCTTGAAAATTGGTATAAGAGGATACGATAAAAAAACTCCGTGAGGAGTTTTTTCTTTGTCATAAACGCGCGGATTCTTTGTATGCATATTGATAAACGTGATATACAGATAGGAGTAATGTTATAAAGAGTCCGACGAGTAAGACAATAGCAACGCTGAGTACACCATAATATGGTGTTAACACAATTAATAGAATAAATTCAATAAGACATTCTAAAATACTCATAAAGAACATTTCTTTGTTCTTATTTAACGCTTGAAGCGTTGCTGATAATGGAGTTTGAAGATAGAAAAGTGTAAATGGGATACTCATATATTTTAGATAATCATAACCATTTGTTGTGTTATACATAATTAAAAGACACTTATCTCCCCAGAAATAGAATAGACAAGTAAAAGGTATACTGATAAATAAACAAACAATAACCGCAACCAAAACATGCTTTCTTAAATCATACATTTTATTAGCGGCGATATCTCTATTTAATATAGGGATCAAAAGCCGTAGAACAACATTGTTAAAGAAGGTAGGGGTTAGGAGTATGGATATAACATACCCACTGATGACGGCGTATTGTAAGTGAATTTCACCTTCATTAACTCCGATACCGGTAAGAATTAAGACTAAGATAATAGGCTCTAAAAAGTTATAACAAGTATGAATCATTCTTGAACCGGTTAAAGGTAAGGCGATATTCATTAAATCTTTAAATAAGAAATGTTCTTCAAATTCAACTTTTGTTGGTTTTCTAAGTGTTGTCTTACGTTTCAACCTCAACATCAAATAACCAATGGAACAGAGTTCGCCAATACTCATTGCAAGTATTGCAACTGTGACAAGATATTGAATATCCATTGGAGGTAAAGCTTTAATAATGAAGTAAGTGAAGATAATTCTTGCGACTTCTTCTAATAATTGTGCGATAGAAAGATTCCAAACATCTTCTCTACCTAAAAAGTAATTCTTAACGATCCCACTTATTGCCACCAAAGGAATAAAAGGTAACATTGCTAAGATTGGATAAAATGCTTTCTCCTGTTTAAGGAAATCTATTGCAATCATTCTTGAAAAGACAGTTAAACCACACATAATACATAGACAGGACACAATACATATTAACGTTGCAGAAAAAATGACCTTTTTATTGTTGTATTTAGGATTCGATACGAGCCTGAACACTGCTGATGGAATAGAGAATTGTGCCAATGTAATGCAAAGTGATAACGTTGGTATAACAAGAATATAGAGAGCCATTCCTTGCTCATCTAATAATCTTGATAACATCATTCTATTCAGTATTGAAAATACTTTAGTAATCATTGTACTTGCACTGAGTACAAGAAAGGAATTAATCAATTTTCTTTTCATAAAACACTTCCTTTATTTTAGATTTTCCTTTATAATAAATATGTTGAATATAAAAGAAATATGTTAGGAAGTGTGAGTGTGAAAGTTGATCTAAAGCAAAAATTACCTTTAGATATTCTTTTTTTAATGAGAATAAAAGCGAATGAATTTAAAAGTGAAGGTGTTTTAAAGATTCATTCTGAAGATATTAAAGAATACCTGTACAGTACAAAATGGAAGAATGAAGAGAATGTTGTTCTGTGCGAAGCAATCGATGATATAATGTCATTGCGTTTTTCTGACGTATTTGAATATTTAAAAGTCAAAGTGATCAAAGAAGCATCACATATGAAAATTGAAGATTTTCAAGACTTTATCATTAAGTAACTGTTCAACAGTTACTTTTCTTTTGAGGAGAATATATGAAGTACATAATTAAAAATGAACAACAAGGAATAGATTTAAGTGGTTATACACATCTATCACCTTTATTAAAAAAGATAATCAGTTGTCAAAATTATAATGAACAAGAAATTCAACAAGTTTTAACACCAAAACTTATTTATCATGATTTTTCATTGTTTGAAGATGCATATATCGTTTTAGATAGAATTCAAGAAGCAATAGAAAACGAAGAGAAAATATGTATTTATGGAGATTACGACTGTGATGGGATCTTAGCGACAACAATTCTTGTCCAAGCTTTTAAAGAGTTGGGTGTTGATGTTGGTTATCATATACCTAACCGTTTTAGCGATGGTTATGGTCTTAATAGTAGTCGTGTTGAACAAATTGCCGAAAAAGGATATTCATTAATTATTACAGTTGATAATGGTATTGGTGCCTTTGAAGCAGTTGATCATGCCAATGACCTTGGTGTTGACGTTATTATTACAGATCATCATCAATTTGGAGATGATGTTCCCGATGCACTTGGAATCATTCATACAAAATTATCTGATGCTTACCCTTTTAAAGAAATCTCAGGTGGTTTTGTAGCTTATAAACTGGCAAGTGCATTATTAAAGAGACAAGATAAATATTTATTTACTTTAGCTGCGATAACGACAATATCGGATATGATGCCATTATTAAATGAAAATCATTGTTTAGTAAAACGTGGTCTTGAATTTATGAATCAAGAAAAATACCCAGCGTTAGAAATGTTATTACCAAAACCACAACCATATACATCACGTGTTATTGGCTTTACAATAGCACCTAAAATCAATTCATTTGGAAGATTACCTGAATTGACTCATCCAAACGTTTTGGTGAAATATTTTATGAAGGATTGCGACCCTGCTTTTAGAAGGGAAGTGGCATCTAAAGCTGATGAAATTAATTCAAAAAGACAATCAATGACAACAGAACAAAGCCGCTTTGTTGATTATGATTCAAATGATCGCTGTGTGTGTTTTGCGAGTGCAGATTACCATGAAGGATTAATTGGTCTCATTGCGAGTCGTTTAACTCGAGAACACAGTTGTCCAAGTTTTATTATGAGTTTAGATGAAGATACACAAATCTTAAAAGGAAGTGCAAGAAGTTTAGTAGGATTTTCTTTATATGATTTTTTTGAAAGACATCCTGACTTGTTTTTAACATGTGGCGGTCACGCTATGGCAGGTGGTTTTTCTCTCCATAATAGCCGATTAAATGAGTTTAAAGAGTTATTGAATGAAGAATTAGAGAACGTTGTATTTGAAGATGAAGAAGATGTTATTGACGTTCCATTAGATATGATTGATCTTGCATCGGTAGAGTCATTGAGTTTGCTTGAACCTTATGGAATGTGCCATGAAGAACCATTATTTTATTTACATAATGTTCAAATCAAGAGTATACAATTACTAAGTGAAGGGAAACATTTAAAAATGATATTGTCTTTACCTCATGGTGATATAGATGCATTATTTTTCTCTCATGGACATCTATATGAAACTCTTAAAAATGAATCATTTGGACACTTTATTGGTCAATTGTCAGTGAATACATTTAGAAACCAAAAAACAATTAATTTTATGATAAAAGAAATAACGACTCCTCTTTATTAAGTGAGAGGAATTTGTTATAATATGAAAGTATATATAGGAGGACTTATTAAATGGATTTAAATCAATATGTTGCGGAGATACAAGACTTTCCTACAGAAGGAATTTTATTTCGTGATATTACGCCGTTAATGGCAGATAAAGATGCTTATAAAGAGGCGATTAGATTACTAACAGATTATGCGAAAGAAAAAAACGCTGATATCGTTGTTGGTCCTGAAGCAAGAGGGTTCTTATTTGGATGCCCAGTTGCGATTGAATTAGGTGCAGGATTCGTTCCAGTAAGAAAACCTGGAAAATTACCAAGAGAAACTGTATCAAGAACTTATGAATTAGAATATGGTCATAATGAAATCCATATGCATAAAGATAGTATTAAAAAAGGTCAAAAAGTTGTTATTGTAGACGATTTATTAGCAACTGGAGGGACTGTTGAAGCAGCTGTTGCACTTATTGAAGAAATGGGTGGAGAAGTTGTTGGGATTGCATTCCTTGTTGAATTATTAGGTTTAAATGGTAGAGACTGTTTAAAAGGATATGATATTTTTTCAGTATTAAAATATTAAAAGAGACATGGTCTCTTTTTTAATAATAAGATTGGAGGGGAAGTTATGGAAGAAGTGAATATAAACAGAGCTGTTGATATTAATGATGTCATTTTAGAGTGTCGTAAATATATAACAAGACAAGAAAGTTTTGATTTAATACAAAAAGCTCATGATTATATCATGGTGAAACACGAGGGACAAAAAAGGAAAAGTGGGGAACCTTATACTGTTCACTTGTTATGGGTAGCTTACATCTTAGCACAATTAGAAACTGGACCAATTACTATTGCGGCTGGTTTACTTCACGATGTTATGGAAGACTGCGATGTCAGCCATGCTGAAATGGTCAGTGAATTTGGTGAAGAAATTACGACACTTGTTGAAGGTGTTACAAAAATCAATAAGATGCCGTTTAAAGATGAAGCAGAAGTTTATGCTGAAAATCACCGAAAAATTTATATTGCGATGGCTAAAGATATTCGTGTTATTTTAATTAAATTAGCTGATCGTCTTCATAACATGCGTACTCTTCAATATATGAGACCAGACAAACAACAAAGAATATCAAGAGAAACGTTAGAAGTTTATGCGCCAATAGCTCATAGATTAGGGATCAATGATATTCGTATTGAGTTAGAGGATTTAAGTTTATGTTATTTAGATCCAAAAGCATACAAAGAAATCTCTGAATTGTTAGAACAAAAACGTAGTGAGAGAAAAGAGTCAGTTGATAAAATGATGGACTCAGTTAAAAAACTCTTAGATGAACATCATATAGATTATCGTATTAAAGGTCGTGCAAAACATATTTATAGTATTTATAAAAAAATGGTTATCAAACATAAACGATTTGATGAACTTTATGATTTAAATGCTTTAAGAATTATATTGAATGACAAAATGAAATGTTATGAAGTTCTAGGTATTGTTCATGATCATTATCGACCACTACCAGGGCGTTTTAAGGATTATATTGCAATGCCTAAACCAAATATGTATCAATCCCTTCATACAGCAATTATAGGGGAAAATGGTCATATCTTTGAAATCCAAATTCGTACAGAAGAAATGGATGCACTTGCAGAACGTGGAGTTGCATCACATTGGCGATACAAAGAAAATAAAGCGTATTCTTCTTCTCAAGAACAAAAAGAGATTGGAGAAAAACTACAATGGCTTGGAGACTTTATTACATTAAGTGATGAAATAAAAGATAACGATGCAAAAGAATTCTATGATACATTACGACGTGATATATTTGAAGCTAATGTCTATGTTATGACACCGCAAGGCAAAATTGTGGAATTACCAAATGGTGCAACACCAATAGATTTTGCCTATAGAATTCATACAGAAGTTGGTCATAAAGCAGTCGGTGCATTGGTCAATAATGTTATGGTTCCAATCAATACAAAACTTGTTACAGGTGATATTGTAGAAATTAAAACCAATAAAAACTCAGGTCCAAGTGAAGATTGGTTGAAATTTGTACAAACGGCAGGAGCCCGTAATAAAATCAGACAGTTTATTTCTAAACGTGATATTGAAACTCAAAAAGAAACCCTTGAAGAAGGAAAGAAACTTCTACGTGATGAAATAAAACGACGTGAATTAGATGAAAAGAAATATATGGATTCAGACACATATAAATCATATTTTGGTTCATTCGGTGTTTCTCAATTTGATGATTTGTTAATATTACTTGGTAAAAAACAAGCAAACCCTGCGACATTACTAGATAAAGTTGTTGTTAATCATGCAGGATTCTTTGATAATTTATCTAAGATTTTAAAGAAAAATAACAACGCAATGAAAAAACAAGCAACAGGAAAAAGTCTTGGCATTAGCGTTAATGGTGTTGATGGTTTAAAAGTACAACTTTCAAAATGTTGTAATCCAATACCTGGTGATAAAATCATCGGTTATGTTTCTAAAGGACAAGGAATCAAAGTTCATAGAGCTGATTGTCCAAATGTTAAAGGTGTTGAACAGGGACGTCTTATCGATGTTTACTGGGATTACACAACGATTACTGAAAAAAGATTTGAAGTCGATATAGATATCATCGGTTTAGATCGACCAAATTTATTGAATGATATTATTACTGTATTAGGTCAAATGAAAGTTAATATTTTAAATATTAACGCTAATGTACAAAATATAGATGCAAATATACATTTGAAGTTATCAGTAGAAAATGCTGAATTGTTACAAACAACAATTGATAATTTAAATAAAATACAAGGTATTTATGAAATAAAACGTGTTATTCATTAAGGAATGACCTTGATTTTTGATATCAATTGATTTATAATCAACGTAATTCAATGAAAAAGATTAAATGATGAAGTCTTCTAGAGACGTTGTGGTTGGTGAAAACAACGAGACATAATCATGGGACACTTTGGAGAATGTTATGAAAATAACCGTATGTCGCGTTAAGACAATGAGAGTGCATGTTTACATGAACTAAGGTGGTACCGCGTTTATAACGTCCTTAGATATAAGGGCGTTTTTATATTATTAAGGAGGAGAATTTATGGCTTATAGTGCACCAAGAGGAACAGTTGATATTATCAATCAAGCTCCTAAATGGCAACAATTAGAACAGTTATTAAGAACAGTTTGTGCGTATTACAATGTATCAGAAATGAGAACACCAATTTTTGAACATACGGAATTGTTCAATCGCGCAGTTGGTGATACAACTGATGTTGTATCAAAAGAAATGTATACGTTCCAAGACAAAAAAGGAAGAAGTATAACATTAAGACCAGAAGGAACAGCTGGTGTCGCAAGATCATTTGTTGAAAATAAATTGTTTGCAAATCCAGAAAAACTACAGAAGTATTATTATATGGGTCCTATGTTTAGATACGAACGACCACAAAATGGTAGACAAAGACAATTCCACCAATTTGGTGTAGAAATGTTAGGTGTAGAATCACCATATATTGATGTTGAATGCATGGTGATGGCAGTGAGTATTGTAGAATCTTTAGGATTAAAAGATGTCAAATTACATATTAATTCATTAGGTGATGAAGAATCTAGAGAAGCATATAGAGAAGCATTAAAAGAACACTTTAAACCTGCATTGAAAGATTTATGTTATGACTGTAATCAACGTTTTGAAAAAAACCCACTTAGAATTTTAGATTGTAAAGTTGATAGAGCACATGAAAGTATGAAAGATGCTCCAAAAACAATTGATTATCTAAGCGAAAGTGCAAAAGCACACTTTGATAAAGTTTGTTCTTTATTAGATGATTTAGAAATAGAATATGTTCTCGATGTTAATTTAGTTAGAGGATTAGATTACTATTCTCACACTGTATTTGAAGTCATCTCTGATGATAAAAAATTAGGAACAGGCTCTACAGTTGGTGGTGGAGGTCGATACAGTTCATTGATCAGTGAATTAGGAGGACCAGAAGTGACTGGTGTAGGATTTGCGTTTGGTATGGAAAGATTACTCATCGCAGCTGGAGACGGTTTAAATGAAGAAGAAGGATTAGATGTCTACGTCATGCCTTTAGGTGATGAAGCGAGAGATTTAAGCGTTCAAATTGTCACTATGCTTCGTGCTAATGGATTCTCTTGTGATATGGATTATTGTGAAAGAGGACTAAAAGGGCAATTTAAATCAGCGGATCGCTTTGATGCGCACTTCTCTATGATTATTGGAGAAGAAGAAGTGAAAAATGAAGTGGTGAATATGAAATGTAATCACTCAAAAGAACAGACAGTCGTTAAATTAGAAAATATTGTTTCATTTATTGATGAGCATTATGGAGAAGGAGACCATCATGAATAGAACACATAATAATTGTGAATTAAGAATTGAAAATATCGGACAAACGGTTGAATTAATCGGTTGGGTCGCAAAAAAGAGAAACTTAGGATCATTAGTCTTTATTGACTTAAGAGATCGTTATGGAATAACTCAAATTATCTTTAATGAATCTTTTGAAGATGCATTAAGAGAAGTAAAAAGTGAATTTATCTTACAAGTTAAAGGGAAAGTTATTGAACGTTCTTCTAAGAATCCGAATATGCCTACAGGGGATATTGAAATTGAAGCTGAATCATTTGTTGTTGTTAACTCTGCAAAATTAACACCAATGATCGTTGCTGATGAAACAGATGCATTAGAAGAAACACGTATGCAATACCGTTACTTAGATTTAAGACGTCCTATCATGCAACAAAATATGATGATGAGACATAAAATTGTAAGAAGTATTAGAGAATACTTAGACAATTTAGATTTTATTGATGTTGAAACACCTTATTTAAATCTATCAACACCAGAAGGTGCAAGAGATTTCTTAGTGCCTTCACGTGTTCATAATGGATCATGTTATGCACTACCTCAATCACCACAATTGTTTAAACAGTTGTTAATGGTATCTGGATTTGAAAAATATTATCAAATAGCGAGATGTTTTAGAGATGAAGACTTACGTGCAGACCGTCAAATTGAATTTACTCAAGTAGACGTTGAAACAAGTTTCTTGTCAACTGATCAAATCTTAGAAATTGGAGAAGGTTTAATTGTAAAAATGATGAAGGATGTCAAAGGTCTTGATATTCAAGCACCTTTCCCAAGATTAACATGGCATGAAGCTATGGAGAAATATGGTATTGATAAACCAGATACTCGTTTTGGATTAGAACTTGTTAACTTAAATGAAGTTGTTTCGGATGTTGATTTTGTTGTCTTTAAAAGTGCATTAGAAGCAGGTGGACATGTTAAAGGATTAAATGTAACAGGTCAAGCTGATGCATTTTCAAGAAAGAAAATCGATCAATTAACAGAAATCGCAAAAACATACAAGGCAAAAGGGTTAGCTTGGTTAAAAGTTGGAGCAGAAGGTGTACAAGGACCAATTGCGAAATTCTTTAATGAAGCACAACTTGCATCATTATTAGGAGCTATGAACGCTAAAGATGGTGACTTATTACTCTTTGTAGGAGATGCTAAGTATGATATTGTTTGTGATTCATTAGCTCAAATTAGAAATCATTTAGGAAAAGAATTAGGATTATATGATAAGAACCAATTCAATTTCTTATGGGTAACTGATTTCCCAATGTTTGAATACGATGATGAAACAGAAAGATATTACGCAAAACATCATCCATTTACAAGACCATTAGAATCAGATTTAGATAAACTACTAACTGATAGAGATAACTGTTTAGCAGATGCTTATGACATCGTTCTAAACGGATTTGAATTAGGTGGAGGATCTCAAAGAATTTATGAACAAGACCTTCAAGAAAAAGCATTTGCTGCATTAGGATTTAATGAAGAACAAATTCAAACACAGTTTGGTTGGTTCGTTAATGCCTTACAATATGGAACACCACCACACGGTGGATTTGCATTAGGTTTAGATCGTATTGCAATGTTACTTGCTGGATGTGATTCATTAAGAGATGTTATTGCATTCCCTAAAAATACAAGTGCAACTTGTCCAATGTCAAAAGCCCCAAATCCAGTTTCACAAGCACAATTTGATGAATTAGGGATTATGGTTAAACCAAGTGAAGACAAATAGAATTGAAAATGTTTTAAACTATATGAAAAAGGATTGCATTGACACTCTTGTTATTAGTGATCCTTCTTCAATAGATTATTTAATTCAATACAAAAACAATCCTGGGGAAAGATTGTATGCACTGATTTTAAATCAAAATGGACAACATGTTTTATTATTAAATCATTTATTTTATTTAGATCAAAAGTTAGATATTAAAGTGGAATGGTATAATGATGTTGATAATCCTTATCATATCCTTAGACCATATATGGAACAATCACAAGTTATCGGTGTCGATAAGTTTTTAGTTGCTCAGTTCTTAATTCCATTAATGACTGAATTTAAACAAGCACAATTTGTTGTTGGTTCTAAATGTGTTGATTATGTACGTATGATCAAAGATGAAGAAGAACAAAATGCTATGATACAAGCATCTTTGTATAATGATGAAGTTATAGCGGAAGTCATGAATCTTTGCGCTGAAGGTATGATGAGCGAGAAAGACATCTCGAGTCAATTATCACAAATGTATATTGATCGTGGTGGTGAAGGAATATCATTTACACCAATCGTTGCTTTTGGGAAAAATGGTGCTGATACGCATCATGAAGGTGATGATTCATTACTGAATGAAGGTGATAGCATTATAATTGATATTGGTGGAAAATATAAAGGGTATTGTTCTGATATGACAAGAACAGTCTTTTATAAAAGTGCGAGTCACAAACAAATTGAAGTCTATAATCTTGTTTTAAAGGCAAATGAAGCCGCAATACAAATGATTAAACCAGGCGTTAAACTTTGTGATATAGATGCAGCAGCAAGAACAATTATATCTGATGCTGGTTATGGTAAAGAATTTAATCATCGATTAGGACATTTTATTGGTAGAGATGTCCATGAGTATGGTGATGTCTCATCAAAATTTGACATGGAGGTTCAAGAAGGAATGGTGTTCTCTATTGAACCAGGTATTTATCTCCAAGGGGAATTTGGAGTGAGAATTGAAGATTTAGTCCTTGTCACAAAAGATGGATGTCATGTTTTAAATCATATGAGTAAAGAATTAAAAATTATATAAATAAAAAAAGCGGGGATTAACCTCGCTTTTTCCGTGTACTATTCTTCAATAACATCACAATCTTCGCATTCAATATCTAATTCTTCTGCGATTGCATTTTTCTTTTTATTTTGTTTTGCTTTTTGTTTCTTAGTACTCATGTGTTCTCCTTTGTTTCTATTGACACTATTATTATGTTTCGAATCTAAAAAAATATGTAAAATGATTGAGATATATGACACAATTTTCTTAAATTGTGATAAAATAATTTAGAGGTGATATTTATGTATTATTTTATTGGAATTAAAGGTTCAGGTATGGCTTCATTAGCAACAATTTTATTTGATTTAGGACATAGCGTTGCTGGAAGTGATATTGATAAATACATTTTTATTGAAGAAGAATTAAGACGAAGAGGTATTCCGATTTATTCATTTGATAAAAATAATATTAAAGATGGCTATCATGTCATTATTGGAAATGCATTTGATGAATCTAATGAAGAAGTAAAAGCTGCATTAGATAACGATCAAGTGATCACACATACTTATTATGATTTTTTAGGTCATTTAATGGAACAATATGTTTCAGTTGCGATTGCGGGAACACATGGCAAAACGACAACAACAGGTATGGCTTATCATGTATTTAAAGATTTTAAAAAGACATCAGTTTTAATTGGGGATGGGACAGGACATGCGGTAGAAGACAGTTATTACTTTATCAGTGAAACTTGTGAATACCAAGATCACTTCCTTCATTATTATCCTCAATATGCAATAATCAATAATATTGAATTAGATCATGTTGATTATTTTAAATCAATGGATCAATATATTGAATCATTTGAAAAGTTTGCTAATCAAGTTAAAGACACTGTTATTGTATGGGGAGATGATCCATATTTACCAAAAATAAAATACAAAACAAAATGTTTGAAATTTGGTATCAATGCAAATAATGATGTTTTAGCAAAAAATATAATTGAATCATCACAAGGTATTTCATTTGATGTATTTATCCATGGTGATTTATTTGGACACTTCTCATTGCCTTTCTTTGGGTATCACATGTTATATAATAGTTTGGCTATTATTGCATTAGGATATTTAGAAGGAATGGAAGCATCTTTCTTACAAAACAAGTTGTCTACATTTGAAGGTGTAAAAAGACGTTATACAGTTAAAGAAGTCGGGCATAATATCTATGTTGATGACTATGCTCATCATCCAACAGCAATCAATTACGTGATTAAAGCAACACGAGCAAGATATCCTCATAAAGAAATCGTTGCTGTTTTCCAACCGGACCGTTTTTCAAGAGGGTTACGTTTCGGAAAAGAATTTGCTGAAGCAATTGATTTAGCTGACCATCCTTATTTCTTGCCATTCCCAGCGAATGCAAAAAAGGAAGAAGGAATAGATATTGATATCTATGATATTGCTAAATATAACCCACGTGCTAAAGTGTTAGAACATGATGATGTTGAAGAACTCGCACAGTACGATAATGTTGTTTTCTTATTTATGAGTAGTAAAGATATTTATAAATTAGAAGATAAATTAATAGAGTTTAAGAATAAGAAGTAAGACTTTCTTACAACCCTATTCTATGGTATAATTAGTAAAAATAGAAAGGAATGGAGCCATCATGAGTGCAATAGATGTATGTTATTGTATTTTGATTTTATCTGGAGCCTTCGCATTAATTGCTTTAGGATTATTATTAATCCGATCTTCTGGAGCTGTTAAAGAAGCTACGGTTTTAATGCAAATGAGTGAAGAAACAATCAAAAAAGTGAATTTAATATTAGATGATATTAATCACAAATTAGAATTACTTGATACACCGGTTCAATTTGTGGATCGTATATTTACCAAAGGAGCAATGAAGTCAGGGGTATTCTCTGCAGTTGGTTTATTGACTTCATTCTTTAAAAAATAAAATAAAGGAAAGGTGAACATTATGAAATTAGGAAAATTCTTATTAGGTTTAGGTGTCGGAGCAGCAGCAGGACTATTATTAGCTCCTAAAAAAGGTAGTGAATTAAGAGAAGATTTAAAAAACGAATCTGTTAAAGCGTATGATAATTTAAAGAACTTAACAAAAGAAGATGTTGAAGCAATGTTAGGTCAAACAATTGAAACAGTAAAAAAATCAATTGATGAATTTGATGTTGAAGATTTTAAAGCATCTACAAAAGAAAAATTAGCAGATTTACAAACAACATTAGAAGAATACGCAAGCAAAGTGAAAGATACTGAAGAGTATTTAATTGTCAAAGAAAACATTATTGAAATTACTGAAAAGTTAAATAAAAAATTAGACGAAGTTAAGACAAAGATTCAAGATTCTGAAATGAAATCAATTATTGATTTCGATGCATTTGAAGATGAAATCGAAGATGTAGAAGAAAAACTTGAAGAAATGATCTCAGAGATTAAAGATTAATGTTAAAAAAAGTTACAATTTATGATGTAGCAAGAGAAGCGGATGTTTCCCTTGCTACAGTTTCACGTGTCATTAATGGCTCTTCAGTAGTTAAGGCGAACACACGCGATAAAGTTTTAGCAGCAATTCAACGTTTGGATTTCAAACCTAATGAAATTGCAAGAGGACTTGCAACAAGTAAAACGACGACAATTGCAATTATATTCCCACAAATGCTTTTTGCACATGTTAAGGATATGATTGGTGGTATTGGAGATGTCGGAAGACATCTTGATTATAATGTTTGTATATATACAACGGATGAAATTGGGGATGCAGATCCAATTGACTCTGTTATTGAAAAAGTAGTCAAATCAAGAGCGGATGGAGTTATCTTGTTTAATAATGAACATATTCAACATCAAATTGAATTGGTTCAAAAATATAAAATCCCAACAGTTGTTATTGGTAAGAGATTTTCTGATGAAAGAATTGGTTCAATTTTTGTTGATGCAAAAGCAATTGCTTATAACATAGTTGATCAATATCTCGCAAAAGGGAAAAAAGATATTGTTTTTATTGATACGAAACAAAATCTTATCAACACTCAAGATATGATACAAGGGATGAAAGAAGCGTTTATAAAACATCAAATTCATTTTGATGAAAATAAACAAGTTTTACCAACATCACCACAATACGAAGACAGTTATGTACAATTAATGGGATATTTCAAATCTCATAAACATGATTTGGTTTTTGCTGGTTATGATAAAGAAGCAGTTGCTGTTGTGAATGCAGCAAGTGATAACAATATTAAAATCCCTCATGATATGGAAGTCATTGGAATGATGAATTCAACATATGCCTCAATTTGTAGGCCTACACTCACTTCAGTACATATGCCTATATATGATATGGGTGCTTTAGCAGTAAGATTATTAACTAAAATTCTTCACCAAGAAGAAATTGATACTAAAGAAGTGACTGTTCAGCATTTATTAATGCCAAGAGATACAACAATGTAAGCAGGTGATCCTGCTTTTTTTGTACACCAATTTTAATATATGTAAAATGAATCTTCATATGACATATTGGACTATTTTATTTTTTTAATCATATAGATAAAATAGAGGGGTGATATAATGAAGAAATTCCTTTTGGTGATCCTCGTAACTTTAATGAGCTTTGTTCTTATTGGGTGTCATAAAGAAGAACCCAAACTATCATATCAGTCTTTAAAAGAACTAGAAGCAGAAACGAATATTGCAATTGATCTCTCTTATAATCCACTATCATATTTAAAAAGAGGGGACCTTATTCCTATAACTTATGATGAAGAATTACAAATTGAATATGATGAAAAGACACGACTTACCACTATTTATTTTAAAGATAGTGATAGTGAAATAGGGGTTATATTATCGGTTTCTAAAAATGATGAGTTGATTATTTCGAAACAGGACATGGCGTATTCAACGGAAATTATTGAGGACAAAACAATGGAATATTTTATGATACAAGATGATGATAAAATTTTGTATTGTGGTTTACAAATTGATGATTCTTATTATTTATTTTCTATATATTCATATGTGCAATATATTGAATTAAATGATTTATATAGTCAATTTGTAGAATTTGTGAGATTAAATTATTCAACGAAGTAAGTGTGAGAAAAATGTTGACATATTGTCATATATTGCATATGATAATAGTACGGCATTGAAAGAAAATAGTAGTTATATAGCGTTGTTTAGAGAGTCTGTGGTTGGTGAAAACAGATCATCACTTATAATGAATACACTCTGGAGCTTCTAAGTGCAAAGCTTAGACGGTGAAACCCGTTATCTATTTGAGAGTATGTTAATAAACATAAATAAAGGTGGTACCGCGAGAATTCGTCCTTTTGATGAATTCTTTTTTATATTATAAAGGAGGAAAATACATGAATATTTATGAAGAGTTAGAATGGCGTGGACTTATTAAAGATGTCAGTTCAGAAGAATTAAAAGACAAGTTAAATAAAGGTGGAATGACTTTTTATATTGGAACTGATCCAACTGGAGACAGTTTGCACATAGGGCATTTCTCGTCTTTCTTAATCAGTAAAAGATTAAAGGATGCTGGACATAACCCAATTTTATTAGTTGGTGGAGCGACAGGATTAATAGGTGATCCTAAACCTGATACTGAAAGACCAATGATCACAAAAGAACAAGTTGATCATAACTTTCAATGTTTAAAGAAACAAGCACAAGATTTATTTGGATTTGAAGTCGTTAATAACTATGACTGGTCTAAAGATATTAACTTTATTGATTTCTTAAGAGATTTTGGTAAGTATTTCAATATCAACTATATGTTAAGCAAAGATGTCGTTAAAAGACGTTTAGATTTAGGGATTACTTATACAGAGTTTTCTTATATGATCATGCAAGCGTTGGATTTCGAATGGCTATTTAGAAATAAAGATTGTACATTACAAGTCGCAGGACAAGATCAATGGGGTAACATTACAGCTGGTATCGAATTGATCCGTAAAAAGAATGCGAAGGAAGCATATGGTTTTACTATGCCATTATTGACGAAATCAGATGGGACGAAATTTGGTAAAACGAATGGTCAAGCAATTTGGTTAGATCGTAGTAAAACATCACCTTACGAAATGTATCAATTCTTTATTAATTCAGAAGATGAAAAAGTAATTGATTACTTAAAATTCTTAACTTTCTTATCAAAAGAAGAAATCGAAGAATTAGAAGAGAAAAATAAAACTCAACCGCATTTAAGAGAAGCGCATAAAGCATTAGCGAAAGAAGTGATTACATTTATTCATGGAGCTGATGCATATCAAGAAGCTTTAGATATGAGTCAAATGTTGTTCTCTGGACAAATTCAAGAGTTAACATATGAACAAGTTCAATCATGCTTTAATGGTGTACCAACAACTGATGTTGATGAAGATTTACAAATCTTAAATGCACTCGTTATGGTAGGGGCAGCATCTTCAAACCGTGAAGCAAGACAATTTGTTACTGGTGGATCAGTATTAATTAATGGTGAAAAGGTAACTGATGTTGAATTCACAATTAAAAAAGAGAATGCTTTTGGAGAAAAAGCAACTGTTATAAGACGTGGTAAAAAGAATTACTATGTTATTAATCACAAATAGGAGAATATATGAAAAAATTATTAGGTCTAGTTTTAGTTTTAATGATCCTTGTTGGATGTCAAGGTAACAATACATCAAGCGGAACAAGTGGTAATTTAGTGAGTGAAGGCGATGTCGTAAAAGCAAGTTTTGTAGGAAAAATGGATGGAGAAGTTTTCTCTGGTGGTTCAGCGACAGACCAAATTATTGAAATTGGATCTGGATTGTATATTGATGGATTTGAAGATGGATTCATTGGTATGAAAATCGGTGAAACAAAAGCTGTTAATTTAACATTCCCAAGTAATTATTATGAAGAACTTGCTGATAAAGAAGTCGTTTTTGAATTAACAGTAAGTAATATATATAAATCAGTTAAATAAATTATAAACCTCGTAAATATGAGGTTTTTTTTATTTGAAAATATTAAAATTAGATATTTAAATAATGTGCAACTATGTTATAATCAAAGTAATTGAATAGAATTGGAGGGAGAGCTTATGCTACGAGTCGTCATTTGTGATGATGATTATGTTGTGTGTGAGGAGTTAGAAAGTCGACTATGTTCAATTTTAAGTGTTGGAAAGGTTGCATTTAAAATTGACATTTACTACTCAGGCGAGTCTTTTTTAAGACATTATAAAGCAAACCCTAACGTTGATTTATTATTTTTAGATATCGAATTAGGGGATACAATCGGTGTCTCTATTGGTGAAGTGATAAGGGATGAGTATCGTGATGAAAAAACACAAATTGTGTATATATCATCTCAACCATCGTATGCCTTGTCTTTGTTTAAGACAAGACCTTTAGATTTCTTAATTAAACCTGTCACCACTCAGCAATTGACTGATATTATTAATGTTTTCTTTAAATTAAGAATTCATGATAACAAAATGTTTGAATATAGCGTTAAGAAAAGATTGTACTGTATTGCTTATGAAAATATTATGTATTTTGAAAGTTGTGAGAAAAAAGTATTTATACATAGAGTTAAGGGGGAAGATATTCATTTCTATGGTCGACTAGATCAGGTTAATGAAGAAACGGACGAAAGATTTATGTTTATTCATAAATCATACATAGTGAATTATACAAAAATAAAAACACTTGCATATGATCACGTTGTTTTAATTGATGGGACAAGACTTCCTATTAGTCAAAGTCGTAGACAACAAATGAGACAACTGCAAATGTTATTAAGGAAACAACATAATGGATAATCCTTTTTACGTTGTTTCCTATGTCTTATTAAACTTTATAGTGATTTATATCGCTCACAAATATTTTGAATTTGCATTTGAAAAACGCTTTAAACAAGAACCTTTTATAAAAACATATATTAGAGATACTTTTGTTTATTTATATTTAACAATTGTTCATTTGTTTTTGCCCCAAGTTTATATAACACAAGCTTTTAATATTTTTGTGTTTATTTTACTTTCACAAAAGTATGATGTTAAATTAAAGAAACGAATGATGGCAATATTTTTATTGTGTTTTATACTTTTACTCTCTGAAATTGCAGGAATCTTATTTTCAACATTATTCTTTACAAATAATGTTTATACAATCGGGTTGTTTATAGCACGTTTTGTTGCCTTAGGTATAGTTGCCTTTATATATAATTGGCGAGGGAAGGTATTCACTCAGGCTCTGACAAAAGAACAGTGGACTGCACTCGTTATTTATCCGGTAGAAATGGTTGTTATCATTGGTATTTTATTTAAATATATGCAACCAGATGCTTTGTTCTTTTCACTTGTTATTGTATTGGTAATTAATTGTCTATTGATCTATATTTTCTTCAGTGTGAGACAAAATCTTGTTCAGTCCCTAGAAAACAAGATTGAAACAATCAAAAAAACAAATGAAGTTCATTTAGCCGCAAAAGAAAAGAAGTACTATTTAAAACAATTAGAGATTATGATGAAGTCAAACGATGATATTCGAAAAATGAGGCATGATTATAAAAATCATTTTTTAACATTAGAATCCTTAGTGAAAAAAGGTAATGAAGAAGAAATTTTATCGTTTATTCATCGATTATATCCTCGTGATGTCATTGATTTTCAGTTTGTGAATACGAATCATGTTGTCGTCGACAGTGTTATAAATTACTATCTTTCAAAAGCAGAAAAAAACAATGTTAAAATGACATATGATATACGTATCCCACAAAACTTAAATGTTGACGCTTTTGATCTTAATGTTATTTTAACGAATTTATTAGACAATGCCTTTGAAGCAAAGCAGCTCGATGAAGATCACTATGTCTCTATAAAAATGATCTATGATTGTTCAACGCTCTTTATTGATGTGAGTAATTCTTTTGATGGTCACGTGTTATACAATGGTGATGAAATCAAAACCTCTAAATTGGGAGATAACCATGGATTTGGTATGAGAAATATTATGTCTTGCGTTGAAAAATATAATGGAATTTTAGAATGTGATCCTGGTGACCTTGAATTTAATTCGACAGTATTTTTATATGTAAATGAATAAAC
>CAMTOK010000010.1 GCA_947074115.1 uncultured Erysipelotrichaceae bacterium
TCAATAAAATAAAGATGAGGATGATTGATCATTGATGTAAATTCATGAGAAGCAAGAGAGATAATAAAGTCTTCATCTTTAAAATAATTATAGAGTTCTGTATACCAATAATCATAAAGATGTATAGAATTAGGTTTCATTGTCATATCTAATCTATAGGGTTGAATATTTGTGTTGTATTTTAAGACACCATGAAGTGCACACAAAATATGGACATGGTCCTCTAAGTATTCAAGATCTTTAATATCATATTCTTCAATAATCATTTGCTTAAAGACTGTTCCTGAAAAGAAGCCTAATGCTGGATAAGCATCATGGTCATTTTGGAAGTAATCATAAACAATTTGTGATTGTTTTGAAGATATTTTCATCAATTGACATAGTTCTTCATCGTTGTATTGTTTTAATATATCACGAAGATATTGTGTTTGTTTTGGAAAGATCAATTCACTTGAACTCCACTTAACTTTTCGTGGTTTCAATGTTTTGCTTGGAGCGATTATGATTTTCATGTTTTCACCTCACTTTATTATAAAGTATTTATTACGGTATTGGAAGTTTTATGATATACTCAAGTTAAGGAGAGTTTTATGAATACACTAATTATTAACAAATTAATCTTACATATGTTAGACTTTGAACATGGAGAAATTCATTATTCAGATGAGCTAACAAATATTACAGATACAAATACAGACTATTTTCATACAAAATTAGAAAAAGCTTATTTAGCAACGAACAGAAAGAAAGTTGTTGTTGGCTCTTTACATGATATGATGTTAAGAGGAGATAAGATGATTGAGAGTGATGAAGAGTTTATTGCTCAATCCAAAGATATTGCACAAAAACTTTATTCATTAGGTCGTGCAATAGAAGATATGCCTAACAGTAATGTTATTTTTGCAGAGTGCTTTATTGATGGTGTGAGATACATATTAATCTTAAAGTTAAATTACAGACATATACCAATGACTGTTATTGAAGAGGGACTTGTGAGAATCACAAGACGCCAAGTTATGCCATTAAAAGGATCACCTGTGGATGAAGCCATTTTAATAGATATGGATGAGAAAGAGATGTCATTAATCGAAAAGAAATATACGATTGATGGGAAAATGGATTTCTATTTGAATGCACAATGGATCAAAGGAGAAGAATCTTTAACTGATAAACAAAAATTCTCTTCTATGAAACGTGTCATTACTAAGTTAGATGATATTTACAATGTCAATGAAGGTAAAGCTCTACCTTTAATGAAACAAGAATTGTTTACAAAGTGTGAAAATAATGAAACGATAAAACCATTAGAGGTTGTAAGAAAGGTTTTAGAGAAAGATTATCAAGCACAAGAAGAAAGTGAAATCATGATGAAAGATTTGGGGATTGATGAAAATGCTGAAATGTCAGCACTCGCTTTTGGAAATGTGGCAACTTGTAAACTTGTTTTGGACAATGATATAGAAGTGGTTGTTCCAGTAACTGAATATCTTGCGGGAAATGTAATTGAAAAGGTAATTCAGGCAGATGGAAAAACACAAATCGTGATAAAAGACATTAGTGAAATTATAGTGAAGTAACAGTTTTTAATTGTATTACAATGTTATTAGTTTTCATCTTAATACAAGGGGGAAGAAATATGTTAGATGAATTTTTACTGCATTTGTTTTATCAAGGAAATTGTATTGAAGCTTATAAATTGTTTGGGGCACATGTTGAAAAAGATGGGGTACGTTTTACTGTATACGCACCGCATGCTTTAAGCGTGCAAGTTGTTGGGGATTTTAACGCTTGGGGAGAAAACAAAATTTACTTAGATAAGATTAAAGATGATATCTTTAGTCTTTTTGTGCCTGGTTTAGAGGCTGGTCATTTGTATAAGTATCGTATTGAAACACAACACGGGACACATGTTGATAAATCAGATCCTTATGCATTCTTTAGTGAATTAAGACCAAACACTGCAAGTCGTCTTTATGATTTAGATGGATTTAAATGGGATGACCAAGAATGGATGGAAAAGAGAACAGCGTGTTATCATGATGTTTTAAATATCTATGAAGTTCAAGCAGGTTCTTGGAAAATGAAGAAAGAATTCACAGATGAAGAAGATGGTGAATATTATACATACGATGAGTTAATTGACATGATTATACCGTATGTGAAGGAACGTGGATTCTCTCACATTGAATTTATGCCACTCAATGAATTCCCTTTTGATGGGTCTTGGGGCTATCAAGCAACAGGATATATGAGTGCAACAAGTCGTTATGGAACACCACATCAATTAATGGCATTAATCAATGCCTGTCACAAAGCAGATCTAGGTGTTATTTTAGATTTTGTACCAACACACTTTGTTAAAGATGCACATGGTCTTGCTTGTTTTGATGGTGGGTATGTTTATGAATATCCACAAGATGAGTTAAGAGAAACAGAATGGGGAAGTTGTTACTTCGATGTGGGACGCAATGAAGTCAGAAGTTTCTTAATGTCTGCTGTTCATATTTGGATTGATTATTATCATATAGATGGAATTCGTTTTGACGCTGTCAGTCATTTGATCTATTGGAAAGGTCAAGAAGATAGAGGTGTTAATGATGGTGGTATCGAATTTACAAAGAAGATGAACCATCAATTGAAAAGAAGATACCCAGATGTGATGTTAATTGCAGAAGATTCTTCAAGTTTTCCACAAGTCACGCATAGTATAGAACATGGCGGTTTGGGATTTGATTATAAATGGGACCTAGGGTGGATGAATGATACCCTTGCTTATTTTAAAAAAGACCCAGTCATGAGACAAAGTCAAGACATACATTATAAATTAACATTTTCTATGATGTATTTTTATAGAGAAAATTATATTTTACCATTCTCACATGATGAGGTTGTGCACAGTAAGGGAACAATTCTGGATAAAATTTGGGGTAATCATGACCAGAAAATTGCACAATGTCGATCACTTTATATGTATATGATGACGCATCCTGGTAAAAAATTAAACTTTATGGGAAATGAGTTTGCGGAATATAAAGAGTGGGATGAGAAAAAGGCAATTGGGTGGTCAATATTAGAATATGGTCACCATAAAGACTTTTTCGATTATTTAACAAGACTTAATCATTTGGTGAAAAGCACACCCGCATTATATGAGTGTGACTTTGAATTTAATGGTTTTGAATGGTTAGTTGCTGATGACAATTTACAAAGTATATATGCATATACACGTTATGACCGTGTTGGTAACGCTGTTGTGACCATCCTTAATTTTATAGGGAATAAACATCAGGGCTACCGTATACCGGTAAGTCATCCAGGGAAATATGAATTAATTATGAGTACACAAGATCATAGGGAAACATTTGTTTGCGAAACTATAGAAGGGCAAACGTTAAATAAGGCACAATATTTATCAGTAGATATTGATCCTTTTGAGAGCTTGATGTTGGTGTACAAAAGAGAGGGATAGGTATTATGTTTAAATCAAAAGATAATTTTAAGTACGAGTTTTCAAAGAGAATTATAGAGTCATATGGAAGAACTGCTGAGGAAGCTCATATTAGTGAGAAATTTATGACATTGGAAACAATGATAAGAGATTATGCATCTATTAATTGGACAATGTCAAAGTTAAATGTAAAATTAAATGAATGCAAACAGGTTCACTATTTTTCAATGGAATTCTTAATGGGAAGACTATTGTCAAATAACTTAAGAAACCTTGGTATATATGATGTCGTTAAAGATGGTTTATTAGATTATGGTATTAATATTGATTCACTTGAAAAATTAGAAAGTGATGCAGGTTTAGGTAATGGAGGGCTAGGGCGTCTTGCAGCATGCTTTATGGATTCATTATCATCACTTTCTTATCCTGCCTTTGGACATACAATTCGTTACGAATACGGATTCTTTAAACAAAAGATTGTTGATGGTTATCAAGTTGAAGTTCCAGATCAATGGATGAAATTAGGGAATCTATGGGAAGTTAGAAAACCAAAACATGCGATTGATGTTCAATATTATGGACATGTTCATTGGGATGAAGAAAATAAGAAATGGTTACATGTGAATGCAGAAAATGTATTGGCTGTACCATACGATGTCCCTATCATTGGATATCATACAAATACAACAAATACTCTAAGATTATGGCAGTCAGAAGTTTCTGAACATATTCCAGCGAATAAGGACTTTAGAGCCTATTTACAAGAAGTAAGAGATATATGTCAAAACTTATATCCTGATGATTCAACAGTATCAGGGAAAATCTTACGTCTAAAACAACAATATTTCTTTGTTGCTGCAGGAGTAGGTTCTATCGTGAAAGCTCATATGAGAACGTATGGAGATATATCTAATTTCCATGAAAAAAATGTCATCCAAATTAATGACACGCATCCAGCACTTGTCGTGCCAGAACTTATGCGTATTTTGATTGATCAATTTGAAATGGAGTGGGATGACGCATGGGAAATCGTATCACATACATGTGCATATACAAACCATACAATATTAAGTGAAGCATTGGAAAAATGGCCTATTCATTTAATTCAACCATTACTTCCACGTATTTATCAAATTATTGAAGAAATTCATAGACGATTTATTAAAGAAGTTAAACAATCTGATGTCTATAGTGAAGAATTATTGAACAAAGTGTATATCTTAAAAGATGGACAAGTTCATATGGCTCATCTAGCGATTGTTGGTAGCTTCAGTGTAAATGGTGTCGCAAGACTTCATAGTGATATTTTAATGACACAAGAAATGAAAGAATTCAATCAGTTATTCCCAACTAAGTTTAATAACAAAACGAACGGTGTCACACACCGTCGTTGGTTAATTTATTCTAATCCACAATTAACAAGTTTATTAAATGAAACAATTGGTGAAGAATGGATTAAAAATCCATCACAACTAGATAAACTTTTAGATTATGTTAATGATGAAGCTGTTCAAGACAAGTTCTATCTTGTTAAGCAAGAAAGAAAGAAAATCTTAGCTGATTATATCAAAGAACATAATGGTATAGATGTAGATGTTAATAGTATCTTTGATATTCAAGTCAAAAGGTTACATGCCTATAAACGACAATTATTAAATGTGCTTCATATCATTTATTTATATTTCCAAATCAAAGACAATCCACAATATGATGTCTATCCTAGAACATTTATATTTGGGGCAAAAGCAGCACCATCATATTATTTTGCAAAGAAGATTATTAAACTGATCAATTCAATTGCAGATGTGATTAATAATGATCCTATTGTATCTAAAAAAATTAAAGTTGTCTTTTTAGAAAATTATGATGTCTCTCTTGCAGAATTAATTATGCCAGCAGCTGATGTATCAGAACAAATTTCTACTGCAGGTAAAGAAGCAAGTGGAACTGGAAATATGAAGTTTATGATGAATGGTGCAGTTACATTAGGAACTCATGATGGGGCTAATATAGAAATTCATGAATGTGTTGGTGATGATAATATTATCTTATTTGGATTAAAAACAGATGAGGTATTAAAATACTACGCAAGTGGAGAAGAACATGCATGGGCAGATTATTATAACAACCCTTCATTAAAACGTGCAGTAGATTCTTTAGTGGATGGAACATTTATTTCAAATAATGAAGAATTTGCAATGATCTTTAATGAATTGTTAAATAAAAATGATGAATATTTTGTCTTTAAGGACTTTGCTGATTATGTAAAAGCACAAAGATCAATTAATGAATTGTATCAAGATCGTAAAACATGGAGCAAAATGTGTTTAATGAATATTGCGACTTCAGGTCAGTTCTCATCAGACCGTACAATTGAAGATTACGTTAAAGATATCTGGAAAATAGAAAAACTAAAATAGAAGCGGGTGTAACGATATGCAAAATAAACATATCAGAATGAAAGCTCTCACGTATGACTTCGACCAAATAACAGTTTTAATGACTAAAAATTATTATTCTGGGAGAAGTCCTCACTTCTACGTGAAAGATGTCAAATACAATGAAAATAGTAAGATTGATAATCTAGAAATGGTGATCAATGAATTAAGCGATGATATGGAATATAAATTTTCATATCATTTTCGCGTTGGAGATGTCTATGAAATAAGAGATGCGTACGGATTGTGTACAACTCTTGATTTTTCATACTTAGCGTTATGTGATCGCTTTGAAGAAAAATATTATACTGATGTTGAATTAGGAAGTTTCTATTCAAAGTATCACACCTTATTTAAAGTTTGGGCGCCAACTGCAACGGTCGTATACGTTCGTTATATAAAAGATAATCGTGAATTTATAGAAGTGATGGAAAGATCTCAAAACGGCGTATTTGTTAAAGAGGTACAGGGTGATTTAGATGGATGTCCATATGTTTATATGTACAAACATGGAAATAGAATTGAAGAGGGATTAGATCCTTATGCGTATTCTTCAACAGCGAATTCAAGAATGAGCGTTGTCATTGATATTCAAAAAACAATGGTAACGAAATATACTCTAGAAAAGATGGCGAAGAAAACGGACGCGATTATTTATGAAATAAGTGTTAGGGATATGACAATACAAGAAGAAAGTGGTATCCAACATAAAGGGAATTATTTAGGACTAAGTGAATGTCATACAAAAAGCCCTAACGGGTATAGCACAGGTCTTGATTATATTGCTTCGCTAGGTGTGACTCATGTCCAAATTATGCCGATTACTGACTTTGCGACAGTCGATGATGAAGGTGAAAATCTTCTTTATAACTGGGGATATGATCCTTTACAATTTGGTGTGCTGGAAGGTAGCTATAGCGAAGATGTCTACGATCCATATTCTCGTATTATAGAAGCAAAAAAGATGATTCAAGCATTTCATCAAAAAGGCATTCGTGTTAATCTTGATGTTGTTTTTAATCATCTCTATGATGTTTTCAACAATCCTTTTGAGAAGAGTGTCCCAAGATACTTTTTAAGACGTCGTCATGATGGAACGTTATCAAATGGATCGTGGTGTGGTAATGACTTTAATACAACAGCCAAAATGTGCCAAAGATACGTTTTAGATATGTGTCAAAGGTTACAAATGTTTTATGGTGTCGATGGCTTTAGATTTGATCTCATGGGATTATTAGATATAGATACAATGAATCGCGTTGCGCAAACTTGTAGTGATCGTGATCCTTCATTTATGGTTTATGGAGAAGGATGGGATATGGACACAGCGCTTCCATATGAGAAAAAGACGATTATTGCGAATCAACATTTGACACCACACGTTGGTTATTTTAATGATGCATTTAGGAACATCATGCGTGGAGATAACGATATGTATTCACGTGGGTTTATTTCTCATCGTCGCGAAAATATTGATGGCGCAATGAAGGCGATAATGGGGAGTGATCATTTTAAATCTCCATCTCAAGTGATTCAATATACTGAATGCCATGACAATACAACATGTTTTGATAAACTGTGTATGAGCAATTCTGAAGAAGATGAAATTCGTAGAGAGAGACGTGCACAAATGATGCTAGGAAGTGTTCTACTCGCACAAGGTGTTCCGTTTATTCATTCTGGACAAGAGTTCTTACGTACGAAAAGTGGTGTGGAAAACTCTTATTGTTCACCAGATAATATTAATCAAATTGATTATATAAGACGTGAAAAGTACAATTCTATGGTTGAGTTTGTCAGGTTCCTCATCTCGTTAAGAAAGAATAACCCTTGTTTTCGTTATCCAAGTTATGATATGATTCATTCACATAATAAAATTGAAAGAATTAATGATCAGGTCATTAAGTATCATTTGTCTCAAGAACGTCAAGATTATTCAGATTTCTATGTTTATTTTAATCCGACTCTTGATGAAATTAGAGTGGGCGTTGAAGAAGGGGTAGAGGTTCTCTATCATCCTGATAAAGAAGATGTTCATCATAATGAGATTAAGCTGACTCCAGTGAGCTTGGTGATACTCGCAAGGAAAGAGGAAAAATGAAAATTATCGTTGGCTTAGGGAATCCTACAAAAGAATATGAAAACACGAGACATAATGTTGGTTTTATGGTGATTGATGAACTTATGAACAAATGGTCAACACCATCAATGAAACAACAATTTAAAGGCGAAGTGGTAAAAGTAAAGAGAAATGGTGAAGATATTATTCTTTTAAAACCATTGACATATATGAATCTATCAGGAGAAAGTTTGATACAAGTGATGAACTTTTATAAAGTTCCAGTCGAAGATGTTTTAGTCATTTATGATGATTTAGACATCCCAACTGGAAAATTAAGATTAAGACAAAGCGGAAGCGCTGGTGGTCATAATGGTATTAAAAGTATTATCCAACATGTTCAAACACAAAATTTCCAACGTTTGAGAGTTGGTATAGATCGTGATTCAAGAATACCTGTTGTGAATTATGTTTTAGGAAAATTCACAAAAGAAGAAAAACCATTGATTGATGAGGGTATACTTCAAGCAACTCAAGCGATAGACGTATTCATTGACAAGGGATTTACTGCAGCCATGAATCAGTTTAATTAGGAGGATCTATGAAGAAAATTCTCTCTATCATAAAAGATAATCCAGCTTTTCTTAAAACATTAAGCGGTAAAGGAGAAGTTGTTGCGTTTAACGCTAGTGATGAGGCATTACTCATCGCTAGTGCTTTTTGCGTTCATAAGCAATCAATGTTGATTGTAAAAGAAAATCAATATCAAGCGCAAATTTTATACCAAGAATTAAAAGGTTTGTTGCATAATCAAGTTTCGTACTTTGGTTGTGATGAGTCATTACGAATTGAAGCGTTAGCGTATTCGTTAGAAATGGTTGGTGAAAGAATATCATCAATGCATGCAATGGTAGAAGGTATACCACAAGTTGTGATCTGCCATGTCCATTCATTAATACGTTACATGCCTGAAAAGTCATTATTTATTGAAAGAACGCTAAATCTTAAAGTCGGTGATATTGTTGATCCTAAACAATTACAACTGAGATTAATAGAAAATGGTTATAAAAATATTCAAAGAGTTGATGAACCATTTTATTATTCTAAACGTGGTGGGGTCATAGATGTTTATTCCATTCAATATGATCATCCCATACGTATTGAATTCTTTGATGATGAAATAGAAAGTATGAGGTTTTATGATCATCAAGACCAAAGATCGTTTGAATCAATTCAAGAAGCAACGATATTACCAGCAAGTGATTTGATATTCCCAATTGAGGAAAGAGATCATGTTATTCATCAAATCTTAGACTTGAAGGCTGAACAAACAACTGAATTCGTAGAAACATTGGATGAAGATATTGCATTGGATATAGAATCCTTAAGAGCATATGATTATACACCGAGATTATATCAATATATGGGTATGTTTAGTCATTGTTCACTAAGAGATTATTTTAATGGTGAATTTATCTTTACATCTCATTATGCAAGTATGGTGAATTTATATAACCGTTTTGTAGAAGAGAATCATTTCTATGAAAGAGAATTGATTGGCTTAGGTAAAATGATGAAGGGATTGTCACTATTCTATACATTAGATGAGTGTTTAAAGGGTCGTGGTTTAAACTTTGTTGAATTTGCAACGAAAGAAACACAAGTTGTTTTTGAATGTCGGCCTGTCACAATACCAAAATTAAATGAAATACAATTAATAACTCAATTAAAAGAAATGTTAATTCACAATCAAATACTTATTTGTTTAGAAAATTCCCATCAAATGAAGATGATGATAGAACTCTTTGATAACAATCATATGTCATATACCCTCGTTGGTAATGAGGACCATTTATATCCTGGCATTAACATGTATGTTGGTGAATTGAATATAGGATGTGAACTGTATAGAGAACATGTAATTGTTTTAACAGAAAGTGAATTGTTTAAAGGTGAAGTTAAACAAAAGAGTTATGTTAAATACAAAGATGCTAAGATTATAAAAGACTATAATGAATTAAATGTTGGAGATTATGTTGTCCATGACGCTAATGGAATTGGGCAATTCTTAGGGATCAAAACGATTGAAACAAGAGGAATCAGTCGTGATTATTTATATATAGCTTATCGTGGAAACGATACGCTCTATATCCCTGTGGAAAACTTTAGATTGGTAAGAAAATATTCATCACGTGATGGAAAGGCACCAAAAGTCCATGCGTTAAATAGTACTGAATGGCAAAAAACAAAACAACGTGTTAGAAATAAAGTCGATGACCTTGCGGACAAACTCATCGCCCTCTATTCGAAGCGTATGAAACAAGAGGGGTTTGCATATCAACAAGATGATGAGTATCAACTTCAATTTGAAGAGTGTTTTGGATATGAATTAACACCTGATCAAAAATCAGCAGTTGATGAAATCAAGCAAGATATGATGTTATCAAGACCGATGGACCGATTGCTTTGTGGAGATGTAGGGTTTGGAAAAACAGAGGTCGCTCTTCGTGCAAGCTTTAAAGCTGTTTTAGGACATAAACAAGTTGCATTCTTATGTCCAACAACAATATTGTCTTCACAGCATTTTAAGACGATGACGAAACGTTTTGCGGATTTTCCTGTTAATATAGCGTTACTAAATCGTTTTACATCAACAAAACAAAGACGTCAAATTTTAGAAGATCTAAAAGAAGGTAAAATTGATATATTGGTAGGGACACATAGAATTTTATCTAAAGACGTTGAATTTAAAGATTTAGGATTGTTATGTATAGATGAAGAACAACGTTTTGGTGTAAAACAAAAAGAAATGATTAAAGAATATAGAGAAACAATTGATGTGTTAACATTAACTGCAACACCTATTCCAAGAACACTACAAATGTCATTGATGGGAATAAGGGGACTCTCTCAAATAGAGACACCACCATTAAATAGACAACCTGTTCAAACATATGTTATGGAAAAAAATGAACAATTGATCAAACAAGTGATTGAAAGAGAACTCGCAAGAGGCGGTCAAGTCTTCTATTTATATAATAAAACATCTAATATTGTCTCAGTAGCGAATCAAATCGCCAGAATGATCCCTGACGCTAAAGTTGGTGTTGGTCATGGTAAGATGACAAAAGATCAATTAGAAGATGTTATGGAAGCATTTCAGGACAAGGAATATAATGTCCTCGTCTGTACAACGATTATTGAAACAGGGATAGATATTCCAAATGCAAATACAATTATTATTGAAGATGCTGATAAATTTGGACTTGCTCAATTGTACCAAATCAAGGGGCGTGTAGGTCGTAGTGAAAGAATGGCATATGCTTATTTATTGTATGCTAAAAATAAACAAATGAATGAAGAAGCAGGTAAACGTTTAAAAGCCATTAAAGAATTTGCTGAATTAGGAAGTGGATATAAAATTGCGATGCGTGATTTAAGTATTCGAGGGTCAGGCGATATTCTAGGAGGAGAACAAGCAGGATTTATCGATAGTGTTGGATTTGATATGTATATGAAAATCTTACAAGAAGCAATCGATGAAAAGATGGGAGAAGTCACAGAAGAAGAGGACATCCCAGTACAAAATGTTCAAGTGAATGGTTATATTCCACAAGACTATATTGAGAGTGATATGGAAAAAATCACATTATACCAAAAGATATATCAAGCTCAACATATGGTTCAAATGGAGTCTATAGAAAAAGAACTTAGAGATTTATATGGTCGTTTACCAAGAGAAGTTAAAAATATTGTTCAAAAGAGAAAGTATGAAATTTTATGTTGTGAACCTTATATTGATGAAGTTAAAGATATAAATGGTAATATTCATATTATGTTTACACAAGATTTCTCTTCACATGTTCAAGGTGATAAGCTATTTGAACTTGTTAATCAGTATTTTGAAAAACCACAACTTCGTTATATAAAGAATGAAATTGTGATTATTATATCAACCAAAAAGAAATGGTTAGATCAAACGGTAGATTTCTTATTTGCGGTGAGAGATCTTTATGAACAAACAAAGAGATAAGCATAGCTTATCTCTTTTTACATCATAAATATTCCTAAATGTTCAAGTAATATTTTTAATCCTATCAGGATTAAAATCACACCACCAGCTATTTCAGCTTTTGATTTATATTTCAGTCCAAATATATGGCCAATCTTAACACCACCCATAGAAATGAGGAATGTTGTTATTCCAATGACCAGAATTGCGTACCAAATATTAACACTTAAAAAGGCAAATGTCACACCTATAGCGAGAGCGTCAATTGATGTCGCTATTGCGAGAGGGAACATAGCTTTAAATGAAAAATCAGCATCACATTCTTCCTCTTCTTCTTTAGAAAATGCTTCTTTTAACATATTGAGTCCAATTAATGATAATAAAATAAAAGCAATCCAATGATCAACGCTTTCTATTTTATCTTTAAATTGAACACCAAGAATATATCCAATAAGAGGCATTAAACCTTGGAAAAAACCAAAATAACCACCACAAATTAATGTATGTTTTAATTTTACACGTTGTGTGGATAATCCTTTACATATACTGACTGCAAATGCATCCATTGATAATCCAATACCGATTAATACTATTTCTACAAATCCCATAATTTCATCCTCTCATTAAAAAAAGACGTGGCTGTGATCAGCACAGTCAAGTCTCATTATTACAAATCGTGCGAGATATAAGATCCCTATAAACACGATGACATTTAGTGCTATCGACATTCTCGTTTTATCAATTATAACATTCGCTATATGATTGTCAATCTTGTTTCTCTATATAATCTTGACGAATTAATTCATAGCGATACTGATTACGAGTTAAGTCTTGTAAATAGGAAAGAAGTGAATCGTTCCTTAAATAACATAAATATGAGACATTTTCATTATATTCTTGATCTATACACAATATGTTGTTTTGTTTAATGAAATGTTCAACTTGTCGTGTATAAGAGTAATCTACCCATATTTTATATAAATCGACAAGTTCTGATTCAATGACCTCTGCCTCATTTAATGCTTCTACTACAGCTTGTGTATATGCACGAGTTAATCCTCCGGCACCTAGCTTGATCCCACCGAAATAACGCGTCACCAAAGCGATGACATGATCTATACCGTTCATTCTTAATACATTTAACATAGGCATACCTGCTGTTTGAGATGGTTCACCGTCATCAACAGCCTTTTCGTGTTGGCCAATGATATAGGCATAACAATTATGAGTCGCTGTGAAATCACTGTATGATTTTAGCATTTCTTGTGCATCATCAATATGAGAACAGGGAATAAGATGTGCGACAAATTCTGACTTCTTTATAAATATTGAATGTTTTGTATATGCTTTTATGGTTTTCATACGTTCACCTCTTGTTATTCTTTATTATATATGAATTGAATTTATTGTCAAAACTGTTTTCTTGTTTTATAATAGGGGTACGTATATGGAGGTACACATAATGAATAAAATAGCGATTTTGGTAGATAGTGGTAGTCAGTTGGAAATTGGAAAAGACGAAGATCAAGGATTGTTTGTTGTTCCTTTATGCATTACCATGAAAGACAAAACCTATCTAGATCAAATCGATGTATCAAGTATCGAAGTTTTTGAAAAAATGGAAGCTGAAGATCTGATCGTGATGACATCACAGCCAGCAACAGGTGAGTTGGTTAAGGTATTAGAAAGAATTAAAGAAAAAGGTTATGAACATGTTATTGGATTGCCAATTGCGACAGGACTATCATCAACAATGAACGGGATGAGAGTTGCAAGTGAAATGGTTGGTCTCGACATATCATTAATAGATACAAAAGCGACTGCAGGAAATCAAAGATATTTAGCAAAAATAACGAAACAGTTAATTGATGAAGGTAAAGATGTTGATAGTATTATGAAAATCATTGAAACTCTTATTGATGATTCAGGAACGATTATCTTAGCACCTAATCTTGATCATCTTAAAAAAGGTGGACGTATTACGCCAGCTGTTGCCTTACTTGCAGGTATGTTAAAGATTGTCCCTGTTATGGAATTGAATTATAAATTAGGTGGAAAGATAGATTCATTAGCGAAAGTACGTACACTTTCTAAAGCAAAAGCAACATTGGTTAATCGTTTGATTGAGCTTGGTGTTAATGCACAAGATTATATCGTGACAATTGAACATGTCCTGTGTGAAGAATCAGCATATGATGTGAAGAAAATGATTTTTGATAAAATAGGTGAAGTTGAATACGAATTAAGAGAATTACCAGCAGTAGTTGGGGCACATATGGGTGTTGGTGGTTTAGGAATTCAATTTATTAGAAAATACATGGGGTAGGTGATAAAGATGGCATTATTTGATGATTTTACAAAAAAAGCTGCAAAGTTTACTGAAGACGCAATCGATAAAACACAAGAGTTTGCGGGAACAACAAAAATCAAATTGAAAATTAAAAACATAGAATCAGAACGTGATGATGTTTATAGAGAATTAGGAAGACATTATTATCATTTGATTAAAGATGAAAACAGTGTAGATGATTTGGTATATGATTTAAGACAAAAAGTTGATGATTATGAAACACAAATCATGGCTTTAAGAGCAGAAATTGAGGATCTCCAAGAATAGGAGATTCTTTTTTTGCTTTCTATTTAAACACCGTTAAAAAGGTGTTATTATATAAGGGTAAAGATCTCCTCATTATCAAAAGGACTATAATGGTTTTAAAGGAGATGATCATATGCGTTATTCATTTAAAGAAGTATCACTTATAGAGGTTTTAGATATAGTTGGGTTTATTATGATGATTGATGTATCAGACGATAGAAAGAGGGACTTTTCTCTTTGTACATCAACTCTAAAATGCCAATTAGAGGTTGAACGTCACTATTTTGAATATTATGCTGGGGCAGTTAAGTTTGTTAGAGAGAGCCAAAATTTTGATGATTTAGAACGTTATATCATCATCATGAACAAACTATTTTATCATGAGGATTATAGATTGTTAAAACTTGAGTTAAAAGAGAAGCTCTTATTTAAAAACTTTTCAATAGATCGTTATCGTGTTTATCGTCATTTAATTGATTACAAAAGATTAGGACTTCAACAAGTTGTTGAAACCCTACAAGAAGATCATCATATATCAGATCTTGAATGTGCAAAAATCTGTTTACTAGAAAATGACAGCACTTTAGCGACGTATTATTTAAAGAAGGTGAATTTTGATATTGATGAAAATATGTTATCATTATTAAAGTTAAAAGATATTATGTCATTAATGTATTATCAACGAAAACAAGTGAAATCATTGGCATTAGCTTAGGAGGAAAAGATATGGGGAAAAGGTTATATTTAGTATTAACAATTATCTTATCTGCTCAAGGTGAAGCAATCACCGCAAAAGAAATCAAAGCAGAATTAGAAACAATGGAAATATCTTTAGATATTAAAACTGTTTATCGTTGTATTGAAACAATTAATGAATTCTTCACATGTTTAACAGGGAAAGCACTGATTATAAGTGTAAGGAAAAAGGGTGTATTTATAGAAAATGAATTTTATAGTGATGGACAAGTTCAATTTTTAATTGATAGTATTATCTTTAATAAAGACTTGAATTACGAAGAAAAAGAAGATTTGTTAGATCGTGTTCTTAAATTGAGTTCGTTTCATCAAAGAGATCGTCTTATTTACTCTGATGTTGATAACAAACAAAATAACTTTTCATTACTTTTAAATTTATCTACAATAATGAAAGCAATAGAACAACAAAAGAGTGTTTCTTTTCAATATGTACAATACGATGTTGATAAAAACAAAATAAAAGAAATCCCTTCAATGAATGGAAATCTTGAAAGTTTGTATATCTTCTCTCCTTATAAAATGATTCAACAAAATAACCATTATTATGTTATTGGGTACAATGATAAATATAAAGAAAGATTAACGATATATCGTATTGATCGTATGAGACAGGTTCAAACATCTCGTATTAAGTTTATTGATGTTCTTGATCAGTATGATTTAGATGAAGAAGTGATTAAGATGACAAATATGTTTATGTCTGATTTAAAAGCTGATTTGGTTATAGAGTTTGATCATTCAATTATGAGAGAAGTCATTTCACAATTTGGTAGTGATATAATCGTTAAAAAAGGATTAGAATCTCGTTATATAGCAACGATTCCTGAACTCTCTATTTCTAATGGATTAAAGGGATGGATATTAATGATGCAAGATCAAGTTAAAGTGATTCAACCATTATCACTACGTGATGATATTATAAAAATTATTAAATCTATTTATAAAACGTATAATTAGGAGCGAAACGCTCCTTTTTATAATAAAAAAATCACCTAAGTGATTTCTTTAAAGGATTATAATAATCCCATTTCGATCATTTTTAATCCGATATCAACTGAATTATAGGCTGCACCTTTCATTAATTGGTCAGCAACAACCCATAAACTTAAACCATGATCATTATCTAAATCTTTTCTCACTCGTCCAACATGAACAAGTTCATCTCCAATGAATAAGTTTGCCATTGGATAGATTTGGTCTGTGACATCATCATATAAATCTACACCATGAGAGTTTTGTAATAATTCAAATACTTTATCAATGTCGATTGGTTTTTTAGTTTCAATATAAACAGATTCACTGTGTCCTCTTAAAACAGGAACACGAACACATGTTGCATTGACTTTAATATCTTTATTAAAGATTTTCTTTGTTTCATTAACCATTTTCATTTCTTCTTTTGTATAATGGTTATCTAAATCAAATTTGTCTACCTGTGGTATACAGTTAAAAGCGATTGGATAATGTTTTTTATCACTTCCACAAGGTAATGTTTTCGCAACAGGTTCTTCACCTTTAAGAACTTCTTCAGATTGTCTATAAAGTTCTTCCATACCCGCTACCCCTGCACCAGAAACAGCTTGATAAGTTGAAACAACGATTCTTTCAATATCAAAGTATTCATTTAAACGGTTTAATGCACTTACCATTTGAATCGTTGTACAGTTTGGGTTTGCGATGATTCCTTTGTGGTCTCTTAAAGCTTCGCCATTCACTTCAGGAACTACTAATGGAACATCCTTGTCCATTCTAAAGTGTGATGTGTTGTCAATGTTGATACATCCAGCTTGTACAGCGAAAGGTACGTATTTTTCAGAAATGCTCCCTCCAGCACTCCAGAATGCGACATCAACACCTTCAAAAGAGTTTTCAGTTAATTCTTCGACAACAAAAGTTTGTCCTTCATATTCAATTTCTGAACCTGCAGAACGTGCAGATGCTAATAATTTTAAATTTTCAACTGGAAAATTAAATTGGAAGATACATCTGATCATTTCTCTTCCTACTGCTCCTGTTGCCCCTACGACAGCGACATTGTATTTTTTCATATTTCTTCCTCCCTATCCTAAAAATGCTTCGTGTAATAATACTTGTGCTTTTTTAACATCTTGGCTATCAATAAAACAAGATATATTGATTTCACTACAAGATATCATTTCTATATTAATATCATTGTTCATTAAAGTGTTATACACTTTTTGGAACATCCCTTTATTGTTTTTAATACCGACACCAATAACGGCTACTTTTCCAATGTTCCCACGAACAATTGTTTTAGATGGTTTTAAAACAGATTTCATATCATTAATAACATCAACAACACGATTAATATCCTTGTCATTAATAATTAAAGATATATCCATATGGCCACCACCGACAAGTGCTTGATTATAGATATTGACGTTTACGCCTGCTTCTGAGATCTTTTCAAATAGATCACCAGCTGCATTTGTTTTAGCATCAACACCGACAAGTGTAATTCTCGCTTCATTTTGAGAACCGGTAATACCAGATATTAATAATTGATCCAAGTGCTCTTTCATAATTATCTCATCTCCTAAAACATATGTCCCGATACTGTTATCAAAGGAACTTCTTGCGTGTATTTTAATTCCGTTAGTGGCAGCAAGCTGCACACATCTGTGATTTAAAACTTTAGCGCCGTTTCTTGATAATTCTAACATCTCACTATAACTAATATAGTCTAATTTAATAGCCTCTGGTACGATACGCGGATCGGCTGTATAGATACCATTGACATCGCTATAAATCTCGACTTCATCAGCATCGATGGCAACGCCAATAGCGACAGCTGATAAGTCACTTCCTCCTCTACCCAATGTGGTGATTTTCCCATTTTGGGAATACCCTTGGAATCCTGGACAGATGACTATATCTGATTCAAGTAGTTTGTTTAAGATGTGATGACCTTCGACAGATGTCACAGTCGCATCTTGATGCGTTGAATCAGTCATAATTCCTAGTTCACGGTTTGTCACCGTATCAACTTTATATCCTTGTGCACTTAATTCACTTTTGACGACCAAAGTAGAAATCGTTTCTCCAATACTAGACAAACGATCAATTTCTTCATCAGTCAGCAAATCGGTTTGAACGATGGATAAAAGTGTATCTGTTGCATATGGATCATCAAAACGACCCATAGCACTGACAACAGCGACAATTTTGTTTCCCTTAGAAACTTCACGAATAATGTTTTTATACATATTTTCGCGTGTTTCCACATTGCGTGTAGAGGTTCCTCCAAACTTCTGCACAATAACTTGCATTTTAACCCCTCACTTTAAATAAGTTAGTTGTGTAACCTTTTAATTGCTCTTCTAATTCACTATATTCAATTTCATTAGTAATATAAATGTGATCTTTACCTTGAGAATAATAAGTATCATAATCAATATCGAGTGGTTGATCACATCTTACATAATAACGAGAGAATGTAATTGGATAGATAGCGTCAGTCTCGTTATAATCATGAGACCAAACAGCTTGTTCATGAGTTTTCATAATATCACTCACAACAGCACTCGCAGTCACATAACGGCCAGCGCCTTTACCATAGAAAATAACGTTTTCTAAATAATTACATGAAATCTCTACGACATTATATGCTTGATTCACATTAGCGACTATGTCTTTTGTCCCGATTAATGTAGGCGAAACATCAATTCCAATACCATTTTCTAGTTTTTTAGCCTGTGCAATTAATTTTATGCGGTAACCTAATGCTTTAGCATAGTCCATATCTAATTTAGTCACTTTTCTAATACCAGTTGCTTGTATTTTCTTATAATCAAAGAAGACTTCAAATGCATTCATAGCAAGAATTTGAATCTTGTGTGCAGCGTCAATCCCATCAAGATCTAAGCTTGCATCAGCTTCAACAAATCCTAAACCATCAGCAATTGTTAATGCTTCATCAAAATCTAAATTATCTGTTTCCATTAATGTTAAGATAAAGTTTGTTGTACCATTTAAGATACCCTCTATCTTTTTAATTTCATTTGCGATTAAGTTTTCTTTTGCAGGGGCAACAACAGGAATTCCACCACCAACTGCAGCTTCATAATAGATTTTTGCATTATTTAAAGCTGCCACTTTAAATATTTCTTGTCCATCATGAGCAATTAATGCTTTGTTAGCAGTGACAACATTCTTACCACGTTTAAGGGCTTCAAGAATGATTGTTTTTGCGATTGTTGTGCCACCGATCAATTCTACAACAGTATCAACTTCATCATCATTGATAATGTCTTTATAATCTGCTGTATAAATGATGCCTTCTGGTAAATCCATGTCGTCTAATGAACAACCATATTTAATAACGACTTCTTCACCAATTGTTTTCTCTAATCTTTCTTTTTGTTCTGTAAGAATTTCAACAACACCATATCCTACAGTACCTAGTCCAATAATACCTATCTTCATTCTAATCCCCCTTAATATAAAAAACCTCATTTTTAATGAGGTCTTCTTTATGACATAAACAAGACATTCTCTTTTTTTAGTTGTTAATATATCTAACTCTATTAATCGAAGAAATGTCCTCCTTTATTTTGGAAAGATAATAGCATTTTTGTATACATTTGTCAAATTATTCTATGATTATTTTGTGAAAATATGAATCTGATATTTCTTATTTGTGAATATCTTAAATATCGCAGGAATATTCATTGTTTATTATATGAATAGCGTCTGATAAATGCTCCACAATATGACATGCTTTTGATTGAACTTCTAAAGGAGAATAATCAAATGTAAATCCAGTGTGAACTTCATTTAACATCGGAAGGTCGTTATAGGTATCTCCAATACCAAAAACTGCTTCATTTTTGAGATGGAAATGATCTCTAATAATCTTAATACCTTCACCCTTTGAACACCCGATAGGCGCTATATCTATATGTTGATTATTATGAAAGGCAGTAATCACATGACCAAATTTTTTATTAATAGCTTCACTATCATGTTTTGCTTGTTCAATATTCTCTATTGAATAATGAAATGAAAGGGCACTCACATGAGAGACGTTAAGGTCATCGAATGATTCGATGTGAATACCACCGAAATCTTTAATTTTCTTTTTATATAATTTATAGCGTTCATCATTTACGACAACTGACATATCTTGTTGGTGATTAAAGGTATAAATATCTTTAACAAGATCATATGAGATTAATGATTCATATAAAACATGAAAATCACGATCTAATATCAGTGCGCCACTTAATAATATATAGAAGTCATATGTGAGTTGATAGGGAAGACTTGGTTCTAAAACGCCTTTTAAACTTCTTCCTGTACATAATCCAAATAGATTTCCTTCTTTTTGAAAGGATTTAATAGATTCTACATCCTTGATTTTCATTTTTGACTCAAACAAAAGTGTTTGATCAAAATCACTAGCTAGTAACTTCATTTTCATAGCCTCCAATCTATTATAACTATTATATAATATTTCCATTCAATGTCATCTTTTTTTCTAAAACGTAAAACATATAAAAAAAATCTTTTCAAGAGAGACATTTTTATATATAATGACAACGTTATTAAGGAGAATGATTATGTTTAATGATATTGAAGTATTAAGTAATATTGGGTACAAAAAGTATAAACAATCAAAGGACGATCCATTTCGTTTCTTTATGAAAGCAGTGGTAGCGGGTGGTTATTTAGGAGCAGCTGCTATTCTTTCGTACACATTAGGGGCAATGTTCCAAGACAATATGATGGTGTCTAAAGTTTTAATTTCATCTACATTTGGTATTGGGCTTGTCGCAATTATGTTCTTAGGGGCAGAATTATTTACTGGAAACTGTTTTACAACAATGTTCCCTGTTTTTCAAAAGCAAGTTAAGTTTAGACAAATTTTACGTACATGGGCAATCTGTTATGTAGGGAATGCGATTGGTATGTCTATCGTATGTTTTATCTTTATTAAGAGTGGGGCTCAATCAGGAATTATTGGATCTTATTTGGAGTATTTAATGCATTCTAAATTAGAGTTCGATGTTATGGAATTGTTCTATAAAGCAATTCTATGTAACTTTATTGTTTGTATTGCATCTTATTCAGGATATAGAATTCAAGATGATACTGCTAAGTTAATTGTTATTATGGGATTTGTTATGGCATTCGTATTACCAGGTTTTGAACACTGTATAGCTAATGCTGGAATCTTTACTATGGGAATCACACGTTTAGGAAGCAGTATTTCATGGACTGCATTACCTTGGCAAATGTTAATTGCAACAATTGGAAATATTATTGGAGGACTATCTTTAGCTATACCTGTATACTTTGTTATAAGACCAGCTAAGGAGGAAAACTAATTGGAAACTGAGCGTTTGATTATTAGAAAAGCACAGCAATCAGATGTAAATGAGTTTTTAAAAATACATAATAGCGAGTTTGTATTAAAATATAATGCATGTCGTCCTTATGGAGAAGAAGAAGCACCACACATCTTAAAAACATATGAAGAAGATGAAGGGACTTTCTTTATTGAATATAAAAAGAATCATCAATTTATAGGATCAATTTCAGTTGAATCAGATTCACTAAGACATGGTGTGAATTCTGTTTGTCTCTCTTATTTCTTAGGGGAAGATTACACAAGACTTGGTCTTATGAAGGAAGCACTAAATCAAATTATTGAGTATTGTTTCAATACACAAAATGTTGATATCATATCAGCAAGAGTTTTCTCTTTGAATATAGCTTCACAAAAATTATTAGAGTCATTAAACTTTCAATTAGAGGGATGTATTAGACAATGTGTAAAAGGTCATCACGACATAATCTATGATGATTGTATTTATTCATTGTTAAAATGCGAATATAAAATATAATAATGAAGTTCTAAACATAAAGTTTGGAACTTTTTTTATTTCATGTTTGAAAATATTGGAAGTCATATAAAAAGTCAATTATACTAAAAGGAGAGGTGAATATATGGAGGACAAAGGATCTATTATATTAAAAGGTAAGAGAATAACATTAAGACCATTAAAACAAGGTGACGAAGTCGCCATGTATAAGAACTGGGTCACAAGTGATCAAGTGACAAAGTATCTCACATGGACGCCACATACAACAATCAAAAAGACAATTTGGTTATTAAATATGTGGATAGAAGAGTATCAAGATTTATCAACATATCGATATGGTATTGTGTTAGACAATGATGAGGTTATTGGTATGATTGATGTTGTAAGACGTGATGATGAAAATAAAAAAGTAGAAATAGGATATTGTTTAGGTGAGGCATTTTGGAACCAAGGAATTATGAGTGAGGCTTTAGATTTAATGATTAAGCATTTATTCGATTGTGGGTATGAACTCATTGAGTCATGTCATCATGTTGACAATCCAGCGTCTGGTAAAGTTATGAAAAAATGCAAAATGATTTATCAAGGCGTTGTTAAAGGTGAACACTTCAATAATCAAGGACAACCAGTTGATGTTGATGTTTACGCGATAAGAAGAGAGTTATAAATTGTCAAATTATTATGATGAAATGGGGGAATATTAAAGATAATATTTCTCTTTTTCTTTGTTAATATTTTATCAAGAAAAAACTAAAAAACAATGATTAACTGCGCATAAAATTAATTATGTGAATTAATGGAATTTCTTTATTTTTATAAGGGAGTTTCCCTTGAAATAGTGGAAGAATAGGAGTACACTAAGTAAGAAAATTAGATAAGTTGGGAGGGGTCATGTTGGATAAAGTGATTCGAGATATTGTCGAAATTGATTTAGATTGTTCAAATCAAGTTGAACAAGCCAAACAAAAAAGACAAGATTTACAGATGAATATGAGTGAAATGAAAAAAGCAATTTATGATTCATTTGTAAAAGAATATCAAGATAAAGTGGATGAACATAAAAAACATTTAGAACAAACCATTTTAGAAACGAAACAAAGAAATGATCAAGAATATAGAGAATCACTCAATCAACTCTCAGATCTTTGCGAAAAGAACAAGGATGAATGGGTTTTGTCTATTGTATCTCGCAGTAAAGAAATATAAGGAGAGGTGACTTATGAGTTCATTTTCATCAAATGCAATTCTTGCGAAAGCCAGATCAATGTATTCGAAACGATTAACTGATTATGATTACGAAGAATTGTTGAAAAAGAGAAATGTAAATGAAGTGGTTTCATATTTAAAAAGTGAAACAGCATATAGTGATGTCTTAACAGATATCAAAGAAAACAATGTCCACCGTGGACAATTAGAAGGCTTATTAAATAAGGAAGTCTTTATTCGTTTAAATCGTTTAATGAGATTTGCTTCTAAAAAAGAATTGGCATTTTATCGTTTAGGGATTACTGAGTTAGAAATTCATTTTATATTAACGAAGATTAGATTATTAAATTCTAATTATTATTCTGGATATGAAATCAATATTCCGAGCTATTTAACAAAGTATGCAAGCTTTCCTTTATATGGATTGATTACTGCAAACGATTATGATAGTTTGCTTAGTTTGTTAAAGGGTACAAAATACTATGATGTTGTTCTTGAATATCTTCCTAAAGATGGGGAACCTATTGATACCAATCTATTAGAGTTAGAATTCAAACATATTTCTTATACTGAATACATTGATACAGTTAAGAAATTATTTAAAGGAAAAACAAGAAAAGATCTTTTAACGATGTTATATACATCTATAGAATTACAAAACATTACTAAGATCTATCGTTTAAAGAAATTCTTTAATGCAACACCAGAACAAATTGAAAGAGTGTTATTCTTGGAACACAGTCGTATACCAAGAACGATGATGCAAGATTTTATACATGCAAGTAGTGCTGAAGTACTATTAAAAATGTTAGCTGATTCTCCGTATAAGTTATATGTAGATGATAGTGAGTATGTATTCATTGAATACTATACTGAAAAAATAAAATACTATTTGGCAAAGCGTTATATGAGATTTTCAACAAGTAGTGCACTCGTTTATATGACATATAAAATTGTGCTACAAATTGAAGTTGATAACTTAAAACATATTATTGAAGGTTTACGTTATGGTGAATCACCAAGTCAAATTAATGCTATGTTGATTTATTAATTGTGTTAACACAATAAAGAAAGGAGAATATATGGCAGTAGCGAAACTTAATTTAGTAGAAGTACAGTTTCTACAAGAACAATATGATTCTGTTTTAATGAAACTGATCGATATGAAAGGTTTTCATCCTGAAATCGCATCTCAGTTTGCAGATTCAGTTCAAGGGCTGTCAGTATTGAATAGAGAAAATCCATATACTGATATTATTCATCGTATGGAAGAGGTACGTGATAAATACAAACTTGGTATTGCTTATCAAGAGGAAAGTGATTATCACTTAAATGTTATTCAATCAGATACATTCTTCTGCGATATCGTGGAAGAGGTTAACCGTATAGAAAAGGTTAAAGAAGAATTACAAGTCATGAAACATGAAAATGAAGCAACAATTTCTCAATTAGAGCACATGATAAACTCTGGTTTAGATTTTGATAGATTATTTGCATGTCATTACTTACAAATTAGATTTGGACGCTTACCAGTTAAAAATCTAGAGAAATTACAATACTATGGGATTCAAGAGTTTTTCTTTAAAACATTCCATCAAGACGCTAAAGAAGCGTATTGTATGTATTTAACAACAGAAATGAAAGCACCTGAAATAGATAATATCTTTTCATCGCTTTATTTTGAAAGAATTAGAATTCCTGAATTCGTTCATGGAACACCTGATCAAGCATTACAAGAGTTGATTGCTGAAAATCAAACAGCAGATCAATACTTAGTTGCATTAGATAATAGAATTATGGAATTGTTTAATGATAACTTAGCTGAATTAAATCACATCTATTCAAAAGCAAAACGTTTAGATGCAACATATGAAGCACAAAAATATGTCGTGATCTTTGGTGATACATCAGCAGTTTATGGGTTCTGTGAAGTGAAAGATGCAGAACGTATCAAAGCTTCATTTGAAGAGATTGAAGATGTTCATGTGGAAATACAAGCACCATTTGATGATGCACGTTTAACACCACCAACAAAATTAAAGAATTCATGGTTTATTAGACCATTCTCTATGTTTGTTGAAATGTATGGTGTTCCTTCATATACGGACTTCGATCCTACAGGTCTTGTTGCATTAAGTTACATCTTCTTATTTGGGATGATGTTTGGAGATGTTGGACAAGGGATTGTTTTATCAATCGTTGGTTATTTAGCTTATAAACTAAAAGGTATGAAATTAGGAGAAATCGGTATTAGACTTGGTATTTCAAGTACAATATTCGGATTTATCTATGGTTCATATTTTGGATATGAAGAATTTACAACACCATTGTTCCACGTTATGGATTCTAACAATGTTATGACATTACTTGGAGCAGCAATTGGTATTGGTATTGTATTAATCTTAATCTCAATCGGATGCAATATCTTCTTAAATATTAAACATAAACACTATGCAGAACTGATTTGTTCTCATAATGGTATTGCAGGATTAATTTTCTATATTGCTGTTTTAGCATTAGTCGGAAATATGATGTTAGGATTAAACTTACCAGTTGGTGGGACATTCTATATCTTAGCATTAATTGTTGTCCCTGTTGTGCTTATATTCCTTAAGGAACCAATTGAGCATGCAGTAGAAGGAAAAGCACTATTCCCACATGGATTTGGTGGATTCTTTACAACAGCATTCTTTGAAATGTTTGAAATTATTTTAACATTTGTCGCAAATACAATGTCATTCTTACGTGTTGGTGGGTTCGTCTTATCACATGCTGGTATGATGTTAGTTGTTTATACAATGGCAGGTATGACGGGAGTTGGTTCAATCTGGTACTTCGTTATATTAGTCTTTGGAAATATATTTGTTATGTGTTTAGAAGGAATGATCGTAGGTATTCAGGTATTACGTCTTGAGTTCTATGAAATGTTCAGTCGTTACTATGAAGGAAAGGGAAGACCATTCCAAGAAATTAATTAGGTCACTAGGAGGAATATTATGATGATCACATTTATTTTACCGCTTATAGCAGTTGTTTTATTAACATTACCATTAGTTAAAGTATTTACTACAAAATTAGAAAAAAGAAGTGTTAAAATGCGTTTAGCAACTCACGTTGCTGGGTTCTTTGGAGCAATCGCTTTAACATTATGTTTAACAATGACGCCAGCATTCGCAAGTGAAGCAACAGTTTCACCAATTGCTGGAACAGTCGCACAAGGTATGGGATTCTTAGCCGCAGCGTTAGCGACAGGAATGTCAGCATTAGGTGCAGGTATTGCCGTTGCAGCAGCAGCTCCAGCAGCAATCGGTGCTTTCTCAGAAAACGAAAATAACTTCGGTAAAGCCTTAATCTTCGTTGCCTTAGGTGAAGGGGTTGCCATTTACGGGTTATTAATTTCTATCTTAATTGTTAACGCATTATAATAGGTGCACACAATGAAGTTCTTCTTAATCAGTGATAATGTCGATACATTAATGGGATTAAGACTTGTAGGAGTTGAAGGCGAGGTTGTGCATACACGACAAGGATTTTTAACAACTCTTCAAGACAAGATGAAAGACGAGAGTATCGGTGTGATTTTGGTCACAACGAAACTCGTCGATATGTGTCCAGATATTATTTCTGAGATTAAATTAAAACAATTAAAGCCATTGATCACTGAAATACCAGATAGACATGGTGAATCTAAGATTGGTGAAACAATCGATAGATACGTTTCAGAGGCAATTGGTATTAAACTATAGGAGAAATGCTTATGCAGAGTATAGAACAAGTATTCAACTATATGAAAAATGAGATAGAAAGAAAAGCTAAGGCTGAAGAACAAGCTATTTTAGATGAAGTCAAAGCGTTAGAAGATGAAGCTGTTGATTCAATGCGTAAAGAAGCAAAATTAGATGCGGATTTAAAATTGAAACAAGATGTAGAAGAAATGACTTCTCTTGCAGCTTCAGAAATATCTCAAAGTCATATTGAGAGAACAAGAAAGTTAATCGAAAAAAGAGATACTTTTGTTAAAGACATCTTTGGTCAAGCAAGACAACAATTGGTTGACTTTACAAACCAAGATGACTATAAAACTTTTTTAATTGAAAAGATGAAAAAGGTAAATACTATCGCAAGTTTCCCAAATTCAACACTTTATATTAATAAAAAAGATGAAAAATATAAAGATGATTTAGTAAAATGCTTTGATCATGAATTGATGATTGAAATCACACCATCAATTCACATTGGAGGATTTATATTAGAAAATAAGGAACGTTCAGTAGTATTAGATGAAACCTTAGATAATGCATTAACTGCTCAAAAAGAGTGGTTCCATAAAAACTCAGGTTTAATGATTAAATAACAAGGGGGTACAATTGTGAAAGAAAATGTCATTTACTCAATCAATGGTCCCGTTGTCACAGTAAAAGATACAGATGCTTTCTCTATGTTAGAGATGGTTTATGTTGGAGAAGATAAATTAATAGGAGAAGTTATTGCGATTAATAAAGCTGCAACAACAATCCAAGTTTATGAAACAACGACTGGTCTAAAACCTGGTGAACCAGTATATCCTACTGGTCAACCAATTTCGGTGACATTAGGTCCGGGGATTTTAAGAAATATTTTTGACGGGATTGAAAGACCCCTAGAAGAAATCGCAAAACAATCAGGAGCGTTTATTCCAACAGGTAGTGCTGTTGATCCTTTAGATAAAGAAAAACTTTGGGATGTGACAGTGTGTGTAAAAGTTGGAGATGAACTTGTAGGTGGAGATATCTACGCTACTGTTCCTGAAACAGAATTAATTACACATAAATGTATGGTTTCACCATACATCAAGGGTAAAGTTGTTGAAGTGAAAGAAAATGGACAATATCGTATTGATGATACAGTTGTTATTTTAGAAGATGAGGACGGAAATAAAATCAATTGTACATTAATTCAAAAATGGCCAATTAAACAACCTCGTCCAGTCACAAAACGTTTACCAATATCAATGCCTTTAGTAACAGGGCAAAGAGTTATAGATACTCTATTCCCAATTGCTAAGGGAGGAACTGCCGCAATTCCTGGAGGATTTGGGACAGGAAAAACAATGACTCAACACCAATTAGCGAAATGGTGTGATGCTGATATTATTGTTTATGTTGGTTGTGGAGAACGTGGAAACGAAATGACTCAAGTTCTTGAAGAATTTAGAGAGTTAATCGATCCAAAGTCTAACAAACCATTAACGGATAGAACTGTTTTGATCGCTAACACATCTAACATGCCAGTTGCAGCACGTGAAGCTTCAATTTATACAGGAGTTACATTGGCTGAATATTACCGTGACATGGGATACCATGTTGCTATAATGGCAGACTCAACATCTCGTTGGGCAGAAGCGTTACGTGAAATCTCAGGTCGTTTAGAAGAAATGCCTGCAGAAGAAGGGTTCCCTGCATACTTACCTTCACGTTTATCACAATTCTATGAACGTGCTGGTTACATGGATAATCTTAATGGAACGAAAGGTTCTGTGACAATTATCGGAGCAGTTTCACCACAAGGTGCAGATTTCTCTGAACCAGTAACACAAAATACAAAACGTTTCGTAAGAACATTTTGGGCACTTGATAAAGCATTAGCTTATGCAAGACATTATTTTGCGATCAACTGGACATTAAGTTACAGTGAATATATTCCAGATTTGGAAAGATGGTTCAATAAAAATGTTGATCCAAAATTCTTAAGATATAGACAAACATTATCGTCTTTATTAGCAGAAGAAACAAAATTAAATGAAATCGTTAAATTAATGGGAACTGATGTCTTACCAGATGACCAAAAATTAACGATTGAAATAGCGAAAGTTATTCGTGTTGGATATTTACAACAAAATGCTTTCCATAAAGATGACACTTACGTGCCATTAAATAAACAATTAAAAATGATGGAAGTGATTGTCTATCTCTATAAAAGAGCACAAGATGTTGTGTCTTCTGGAAAACCAATTCGATTGATCTTAGAAACAGGTATTTTTGATAAAGTTATTAAAATGAAATACGATGTTCCTAATGATAATATTGATTTGTTGGATGATTATTTCCAAATGATAGATGAAGCAGTCGCTTCGTTAGATTAAGGAGGAACGATATGAGTCTACAATATTTAGGGTTAAATGAAATTAATGGACCATTGGTTGTCTTAGATCATGTCAAAGATGCTTCTTATGATGAAATGGTTGAAATCATGTGCCAAGATGGTTCAAAACGTCTTGGACGTATCGTTCAAATTGAAGGTGAACGTGTTGTTGTTCAGGTTTTTGAAGGAACAAATACTTTATCTTTATCAAATACGAAAACGCGTTTATTGGGTCATCCAATGGAATTGCCTGTTTCAAGAGAAATCTTAGGACGTGTATTCTCTGGTGCTGGTAAACCAATCGATGGATTAGGGGATATATATGCAACGAAATCTATGGATATTAATGGGCAACCATTAAATCCAGTATCTCGTGTTTATCCAAGAAACTATATTAATACAGGTATTTCTTCAATCGATTGTTTAACAACGTTAATTAGAGGACAAAAATTACCGATCTTTTCTGGATCAGGATTACCTCATAATCAATTAGCAGTTCAAATTGTTAAACAAGCAAAAGTCGCTGATGATGAAGGAAAAGGATTCGGTGTTGTTTTTGCCGCTATGGGTGTTACAAATGACGTCGCTGATTACTTCAAGCGTTCATTTGAAGAAGCTGGAGTTATGGAACGTGTTGTTATGTTCTTAAACTTATCAAACGATCCAATTATCGAACGTATCTTAACGCCTCGTTGTGCGTTAACTGCAGCCGAATACCTTGCGTATGAACAAGATATGCACGTCTTAGTCATCTATACAGATGTCACATCGTATTGTGAAGCGTTACGTGAATTCTCTTCTAGTAAGGGAGAAATTCCAGGACGTAAAGGATATCCAGGATATTTATATTCAGATTTAGCATCTCTTTATGAAAGAGCGGGAATGATCAAAGACGCAAATGGGTCTGTGACTCAAATCCCAATCTTAACAATGCCAAATAATGATATTACTCACCCGGTTCCTGACTTAACTGGATATATCACAGAAGGACAAATTACACTTGATCCTGAACTGAACAGTATGGGAATTTATCCTCCTGTAAGTGTTTTACCATCATTATCACGTTTAATGAAAGATGGTATCGGTGAAGGATTTACAAGAGCAGACCATTCATCTGTGTCTAACCAATTGTTTGCGGCTTACGCACATGTACAAGATGTTCGTTCACTTACATCGGTTATTGGTGAAGATGAATTATCAGATATTGATAAAAAATATATGCAATTTGGTAGATTGTTTGAAGAACATTTCTTAAATCAAGGTTTTGAAACAAATCGTTCTATAGAAGAAACGCTTGATTTAGGGTGGTTATTGTTATCAGTATTACCTAAGAGCGAACTTGATAGAATTGATAACGCTGTACTTGATGTATACTATAATCATGATAAAGCATTACAAATCTTTAATATCATTGAAGACAGTATTGTTGAGTTAGAACAGGCGATCCACAATGGCTAAGCAAGTCTTTCCGACAAAGGGAAACCTTATAGCGACTAAAAAATCTTTAGAACTCGCAAAATTAGGTTTTGATTTAATGGATAAAAAAAGAAATGTTCTCATAAAAGAAATGATGGCTTTATTAGATGATGTTAAGATGATCCGTGATGAAATCACGGAATCATATGAACTTGCCTACTTTGCATTACAAGAGGCAAATATGTCATTAGGTATTATTACTGATATTGTTGAAGCAGTTCCTATAGATGAAGGGATATCGATTAGTTATCGCAGTGTTATGGGTGTTGAGATACCAACTGTTGAATATACAAAAACACCAATGCGTTTAGGATATGGTTTCGAACGTGCCAATTCTAAAGTTGATAATGCTTATCGTTGTTTCTACCATGTTAAAGAACTAACTGTTAAACTTGCGGAAGTAGAAAACGCAGTTTATCGCTTAGCGAATGCAATACGTAAAACACAAAAGCGTGCCAATGCCTTAAAGAATATCTCTATTCCTGAATTTGAAGCAACAGTTAAATTTATAACGGAAGCATTAGAAGAAAAAGAAAGAGAAGAATTCACTAGACAAAAAGTTATTAAAGCAAATAAAGATAAATTAAAGCAGAGTCTCTCATAAAGGGTCTCTGCTTTTTTAATTCTTTCGATTATCTTTTATTTCTTTGACACATTTCTTACATAATTATCTTATATAATACAAAAAGAGGTGAAGAATATGGAGATTTTATTTATTATTTTATTCATAATAGGAATATTTTTATATACTAAAAAAGAAATGTTACTCATTGAAAAAAACATTCCAATGATCGCTTTGACGATTTTATATATCATATTTTTAATAAGCTTTAGTATGAATTTAAATTCTACATTCTTTTTAGATAAACCACTTGTCTATATGAATGGACTTCCGTTGTTTTATGGAGGTTCATTAATAAATGGAACATTTGTTACACATTACTTAACTTATTTCTTATTATTTATCCCTATTGGGTTAATGATTCCTTTTTATATTTATAAACATTATTCTATTTTAACCAAATTTGTAGTGAGTACATGTTTGTGTTTACTCCTTCAAGCTGTTCTATCAATATCAAGTGCACTTGTTCCTATGTTGGATGTCAATATGTATATCTCAACAATGTGTGGGATTTACTTTTCATACGCATTTATCGCGTTAATCAAACCAATATTAAAAAAAGGACAAGTTCATCACTTGTCCGAAAATTCCAATTCAATGTTATAAATTTTTCCCCATAAATAAATTTGGTAGAAGTAAGCCATAAGTTGAGGTCCAGTCATTAATTGACCATACCATGGTGCACTAAAACTTGCCCCTTTTGACTCTATGAATTCATAGAGTTTTTCTCTATCAAAGAATGAATATAAAATATTTGTTTCATCTGATAAAGAATCTTTGAGTTTTTGTTGAATCAAATCAGTATAGATTGGATTGTGTGTTTTAGGGTAAGGATTTTTCTTTCTGTGCGTAATGCTATAAGGTAAATAGTCTTCAAAGGCACGGCGAAGAATTCCTTTTTCTTCATTACCTGCAAAGATAAATTCTTCAGGCATATTGTATAAATATTGAAGAATTTTAGTAGAAGCAAATGGAACACGGACTTCTATAGAAGAACGCATCGTTTGACTATCCGCTCTAGCGAGTAATGTTTGCATAAACCATTGAACATTTAAATATATCATACGTTTAATATGATCAGTTGTATCTATTTCATCTAATGTTTCTTGATATCTTTGCAAGATATAATCTTTCACATTTAACTTTTTAATATCATCGTGTAATAAATCTATTTTAGCGTCTAAATCTCTCATCCAAGGGAAATAGGGTTGTGAATAAAGTTCTTCTTTATAAAACCATGGGTAACCTCCAAATATTTCATCAGCACATTCTCCAGACAAGCACACTTTATGTGTTTTTCTTATTTCTCCAGAGAAGAGTAAAAAGCTTGAATCAATATCTGCCATTGCAGGCATATCCCTTGCACGCATTGATTCCTCTAAGTTTTCTATAAGATCAACGAGTTTCAATTCAACTTCATGATGACTTGTTGGATATGTGTCACACATATCTTTAATATAAACATCATCCATTGTTGTTTGATAATCATAAGCTTTAAAGTATTTCTTTTGATCTTCATAAGTTATAGAGAATGTTGATAGTGGTTGAATAAATTGACTCGCTATTGCAGTAATAATACTTGAATCGAGTCCTCCAGATAACATTGTAGAAACAGGAACATCAGATAACAATTGTCTTTGAATACTATCGACAACGAGTTCTTTAACCTTAATGATTGTTTCTTCAAGGTTTTCTTTATGTTCTTGGTTTTCTAATTTCCAATAACAATGAATATCTTCTTTATCTTTAAAATACATATAATGAGCAGGTCGTAATGATTTGATACCTTTATAGATAGTATGACCAGGTGTTACGCTAGGTCCTAACCCAAGCAACTCCTTCATACCTTCTTCATCAACAACAGCTTTACCCATATATTTTAATATACATTTCATTTCGCTCGCGACAATGAGGTTATGGTCATCTATATGGTAGTAAAGAGGTTTAACACCAAGTTGATCTCTAGCGACAAATGCTTTTTCACCATCATCAATTATAAATGCAAAAATACCTTCAAATCTTTCGACACATTTTTCTTGGTAAGCTATATAGCTCGCTAGAATGACTTCAGTATCACACATAGTTGTAAAAGAAAAACCTAATGTAATTAAGTCTTTTTTAATGAAATTCATATTATAAATTTCACCGTTATAAGCAATTCTATATGTCTTACCTTTATAAGTATAAGACATTGGTTGTAACCCGTTTTGAACGTCTAATATAGCGAGACGTCTATGTCCAAGAAGACAATGTTCAGTACTTAAATAGCCTTCACTGTCGGGTCCTCTATATTTTAATAAACGATTCATATCATTTAATAAATCTTGTTTATTAGTTATATCTTGATTGTAATTCGCAATTCCAACAAATCCACACATAATATTCCTCCTCTTACAAAGTATATGAAGAAGGTAGGAAAAATGTACCGGAAAATAAGGAAATGTGTCTATATTTTGTATTGATAACGTTTTAAGTCAATTGAATCATTTGAGACTTCTATCCCATCATTCTCTAACCTTTGTATTTGACCCCTAAGGCCTCCAAAGGCAAAAGATGAAGATAATTTCCCTTTAGCGTTAACGACTTTATAACAAGGAATTTCATTGGGATTAGGGTTGTTGTGGAGTGCATTACCGACGTATCTTGCCAGATTCTTATTTCCTAATAAAGAGGCAATTTGTCCATAAGTCATTACATATCCTTTAGGAATTGCCTTGACGATTGTATATATGTCTTCCTTCATTTTTATCACCAATACAATTATAACATATTGACTTCAAAGTTATCGAGCGTATAATAGTTGATATAAGCAACTATTAAGGAGGCTTTATGAATATTGAAAATATAAGAGAGTTTAATAGATATTATGCAAGAATACTAGGATTGTTTAATCAAAGGGCTTATGGATTAAAATACAGTTTTAGTGAGGCAAGAATAATCGAAGAGATTGGTATGAAGCCAGGATGTCATTCTCAATATCTTGTTGATTATCTTAAACTAGATAAAGGATATTTAAGCCGTATTATAAGCAAACTTGAACAAGATGAAGTTCTTTATAGAGAAACAAATAAATGTGATTCTAGAATAAAATCATTATATTTAACAGAAAAGGGTGAATCTATCTTTAATGAAATTAACGGTGTGACAAATAAATATCTTAATCATTTATTAAAAGATATAAGTGAACAAGACAGTAAAGAATTAATAAAAGCAATGACAAGTATAAAAACGATAATTGGAGATCAATATGAAAAATAACGTAGAACTAAAACTTATAGATAAAGAATACGAAGATGTAAAGATGTTGTTTCAGAAGTACTTTCACTACTTAGGAGAAGACTTAAGTTTTCAAGATTATCAACAAGAATTGATGAACTTACCTGGTAAATATGCAAGTCCAAAAGGAAGGCTATACGTTGCGTATGTTGATGATAAGCCTGCTGGATGTATTGCATTACGTCCAATTTTTGATCACGACTGTGAAATCAAAAGATTGTATGTGGATGAAACGTTTAGAGGACATGGATTAGGAAGGTTGTTGGTTGAACAAATCATAAAAGACGCTCAAAGCATAGGTTATCATAATGCCTATTTTGATACTCTAGAAAGACTATCAAGTGCGATCTCCTTATATGAAAAATTTAATGCGGTAAAAATACCAGCATATTATGACAATCCACTTGATCATGTTGTTTATTATAAAATTAATTTAAAGACACAAGGATAAATTGTGTTTTTTTAATATGTATTGTAGAAAGTATTGATAATAGGATAACCCTTTAGTAATATAAAATAAGGAAAACAAATAAAACATGTGGGGTAATGTATGAATCCGTATAAGAATCAGTTGTGTCAAGCTGTAGAGTATGTAGGTATTCAAAAGAATATTTGTGATGCCTTTGTAGAATTATATAAATCAAAAGAATTTGATTCAATCACAATAAAAGAACTTTGTGAGCGTGTACCTATCGCAAGAACAACTTTTTATAGTTATTTTAATAATACATGGGAAGTGAAAGAAATGATTGAATCCCATTTTGTATTAGGGCTATTGAATTCAAGTTATGGTTTAATTTTCTTTTCTTTTGATGAGCATTATGATGAATATTTGAAAAGAACACTTCAATTTTTAAATGAAAATTATGAACTCTTCAAATTGTTACTTGTCACAAGATCTTCACAATCATTTCTAAAAAAATATAAAACAAGTATAAAATATCATTACTATCAGATTTGTCATGGACATGAGGCAAGTTTAGAAATAGTCTCTGGTTATTTGATATCTGTATTTACTTATTATTTAGAGAATAATATCAGCGTATCAAATGAAGCTTTAGAACAATACTCAGTTGTATTAATGAATTTGTTATCAACATTAGAAAAGACACTACACGTAGGGGTTGCTGTGTAGTGTTTTTTTAGTGTTGTCTCTTTTATACTCATAGTAAAGGAGGAATTTATATGGAAAACATGAATAAGAAAGTCGCTATTGTTACTGGCGGTGGGAAAGGTATTGGTGAAGCAATTGTAAGACAATTGGTGTTAGATGGAATGTGTGTTGCGATTGCTGAAATTGATTTAGATTGTGCAAAAAAACTGGCTGATGAATTAGGAGAACAAGTCAAAGCGTATCAGGTTGATGTTGCTGATTTTGAAGGTATGACTAAGTTTGTTGATCAAGTTGTAACAGACTTTGGTCGTTTGGATGTTATGATCAATAATGCTGGATTATCAAAAGAATATGATTTAATTGATATGACAGGTGATCAAATGGATCAACTTTATAATGTAAATATTAAGGGTGTTTTATATGGTATTCAACTTGCTGCTAAACAATATATAAAACAAGGAACGAGTGGAAAAATAATTAATGCCTCTTCTATTGGAGGATATAGAGTTCAACCGAAACATGCAGGATATTCAGCAACGAAATTTGCAGTTCGATCATTAACTCAAGCTGCTGCAAGAGAATTAGGGCAATATGGCATTACAACAAATTGTTATTGTCCAGGATATGTTATGACACCAATGATGGAAAGTATAATAGAAAATATGTGTCAACAAATGAATATTACTAAAGAACAACTTATCGCGTCTAGAGCGAGTGAAGTTGCATTAGGAAGACCCGCATATCCAGAGGATATCGCAAATGTTGTGTCATTTATGGCGAGTGATAAATCAGATTATATGAATGGACAAGCTATTATTGTTGATGGTGGAACAGTTTATAAATAAGAAAAGAAGTATAGGTGAAG
>CAMTOK010000011.1 GCA_947074115.1 uncultured Erysipelotrichaceae bacterium
TGAAGGTGGATGTTGTCAAGATAAATAAGGGTAACAGCAGTTACCCTTTCTTATTTTAAATATAAAATTTGGAGGAATAATAATATGGGATTCGGAATTTTTGGTAACAAGAGAAGAGTGAAACCAATTTTTGTTGGTAGTTATGGAAATGATATCACAAGAGGGATTTATGCTTTTCACATTGATATTGACAATGGTGAGTTGTTAAAAAAGAAATTCTATAAATCATTAGCGAACCCAGTTTCGTTATATCGTAGAGAACGATTTATCTACACTTGTTATAAAAACAATAGTGGTAATGCAACTGATGGTGGACTTTGGCAATATGCTCAAATGGAGTTACAATTTGGACTTGCAGCAAGAGCGTCATATAAAGGAAAAACTTATATGGGTACATATGTTAACCCTGATAGAACTTATGCATATGCTGTTGATTACTATAATGGTGAAGTTGTCGTTGTTCCTATTTTAAAACAAAAAATTGTTAAAATGACTCAAGTTATTAAAATTGAGGGATCATCTGTTGACCCTAAGAGACAAACAAAATCTCATCCTCATTTTATTGAAGCAACACCAGATGAACAACGTATTTTTGTTTGTGATCTTGGAACTGATGAAGTTGTTTTCTATAAGGTTGTCGATAAAGGACAATTAGAAAGAGATGACGTTTTAACAGTTAAATTAGAACCAGGAAGTGGACCTAAGAAAATGATTTTCTCACCATGTGGGAAATTTGCTTATGTATTGAATGAATTAAGTAATACTGTTACAGTCTTTAAATACTCACTTGATGGTATGGAATTTATTGCAACTTACGATACATTCCCTAAAGATCAATTTGATAAGCCAAGCTTAGCAGGTGATATTGTCATGACAACAACAGGTCAATATGTTATGGTTTCAAACCGTGGTCACGATTCATTAACAATCTATAGAAGAAATGATGTTACTGGAGAATTGGAATTTATTGAGTTTGTTGATACTGACCAAAATCCAAGATCATTATTGATCATTGATGACAGATGGGTTATTGTTGCATCTCAAAAGGGTGGAACACTTGAAACGTTTGAAATCAAAGAAGGAGAATCAAAAGGTGTTCTCTTTGAAACGCATTTCTCATACATGGTAGGAGAGCCTGTCTGTATGGTAGAAGGAAGATTGCTGTAGACTGACACATGTGTCAGTCTTTCTTTATGATATTGTTGTTAAAAGTTGATAAAACTTTTAAAATCACCTATAATATGTTGAACGGAGGTCAATATGAAGAATAAGAGAACGATTATTATTTCAGTTATATCAATCATAGTTGCGTGTATTATTTTTGCTGTGTTCTTCTACCAACAAGGGTTGAAAGCACCATCTACACAAAATGATGAAGATGTCATTGTTCTTATAGAAGAAGGGTCATCGGGGAGAGATATTATTACTGCTTTAGATGAAGCAGGGTTAATTAAGAATAAATTATGTGCCCAAATTTATTTAAAATTAGGGTCATTTAATCATTTACAAGCCAATACATATATATTTAATCAAACAATGGGTGTTAAAGAGTTGTTATCTATTATTGAAAATCCTGATTTTGAATATATACTTAAGTCAAAGTTAACAATTATTGAAGGAACAACATTACCACAAGTTGCATCAACACTTGCTGAAATTCTAGAACTTGAAGAAAAAGAAGTGATTAAGCAGTTAAATAATAAAGACTATTTACAATCACTTATTGATCAATATTGGTTCTTAAGCGATGATATTTTGAAAAGTGGTATCATGTATGGTTTAGAGGGATATCTTTATCCTGAAACGTATTTTATTACGGAACAAAATCCATCATTAGAAAATATAATGAAAGTTGTTTTAGATCATAGTCAAGACATCTATGATCAATTTAAAGATGAAATTGCAAAAACAAGATGGTCATTCCATGAATTTATGACTTTAGCGTCAATAGTTGAAAAAGAGTCATTATTTGATGAAGATAAAAATATGATTGCAGGTGTATTTGTTAATCGATTAGAAAAATCAATGTTATTACAAAGTGATATTACTGTTAACTATGCATTACAAAGAACTGGAGTCAATGTGTCAATTGCACAAACACAAACAGATTCTCCATATAATACCTATAAATATTTAGGATTACCAATTGGACCTGTTAGCAATGTGTCTTCAGATACTATGAAAAGAACTTTAGAATATAGTGATCATGACTTTATTTATTTCTTTGCTGATGAAAATGGAAAAGTTTATTATAATGTCACTTATTCAGATCACCAAAAAACAGTGGAAGAGTATAGATGGTATTAATATGTATTTATTAGATGAAATAGAAGAAAATGCGTTAAAAAGAAATATTCCCGTTATGCAAAAAGAGGGAATACTCTTTTTAATTACACAATTAAATGATATAAAAGCAAAACATTGTTTAGAAATAGGATCAGCGATTGGTTATTCAGCTATGATGATGGTTAACAATGTAGAAGGATTACAAGTTGATACGATAGAATTAAATGATGAAAGATATTTAGAAGCGAAAAACAATATTGAAACATTTCAATTAAAAGAACGCATTCATCTTTATCATGATGATGCATTAGAATTTAATTGTGATCAACTTTCAACAAAAGAATTTGATTGTTTATTTATTGATGCAGCTAAAGCACAATATCAAAAATTTTTTGAAAAGTATATTCCTTACTTAAAAAAAGAAGGAATCGTTATAGTTGATAATTTAGATTTTCATGGTATGATTCATCATATCGATGATATAAAAAATCGAAATACAAAACAGTTAGTGAAAAAAATCAAAAGATTTAAAAACTGGATTGAACAAAACGAAGAGTTTGAAACAACATATTACCCTATAGGGGATGGTATATGTGTTATAAAAAGAAAGGTGAATTTATGATTTCAGTTGTCTCATTACATGATCATCATTGTATTGATGATTATATAAAATGTGGTATTACAACATTTGTACTTGGATGTGAATACTCATTGTATCATTCATCACGTATGTCTCTTACTGACATCAAATCACTTGTAGAATCGCATAAAGAATTAACATTCTTTGTCGCTATGAATGCTTTATATGATCAACATTATATGAATGATATAAAGATGTTTATAAAAGAATTATCATTAATCCATGTTCATGGAATGATCTTTCAAGATTTTGGTATTCTCAACATTGTTGATGATTGCAACTATGATTTTGAGATGATTTATCATCCAGAAACATTAAATACAAATGGAGCGACATTAAACGTTTTATCAGAATTTGGTGTCGATGCTGCATGTTTGTCACGTGTTATCCCACTGGTTGAACAAATTGACATTGTGAAAACATCACGTATCCCACTTATGATTCAAATCGCTGGTGTTGAATTCGTTGCAGCAAGTAAACGTCATCTCTTAAGTAATTATAGAGATGCCTCACAATTAGATTTTGAAATTGAGAATAATCACAAACTCACAATTCAAGCACGTGGATCTCAATTACGATTTCAAATTATTGAAGATCGATTTGGAACGGTTGTGCATACAAGTACACGTTTAAATATGATAGATGTATTAGATCAGTTAACTGATTTTAAATATATCTTTATTGAAACAATGTTTAATGATCAAGAAGAAATAAAACAGACTTTATCAGTGTATCAACAAGCATTAGAAGCATTAGAAAATCATACATATGATACACAAAAAGAACATTTATTAAAAACATTAGAGGCAATGCCTTATGAATATGATCGAGGATTTATGTTTGATCAAACTGTATACAAACTAGAAGATGTAAGGAAGATGGAAAATGAAAACAATCAGTAAGGTGATTGATGGTAAGAGAGTCATTATAAAGAAACCTGAACTGTTGGCACCTGCTGGAAGTTTAGAAAAATTAAAAACTGCAATTATATATGGAGCTGACGCTGTGTTTGTTGGTGGGAAAGAGTTTTCTCTTCGCTCACAAGCTTCAAATTTCACGTTAGAGGACATATCAGAGGCAGTTGAGTTTGCTAATGGGTATGGGGCACATATCCATGTCACGTGCAATATTATCTTGCATAACGATAACCTTGAAGGAATCAGAGAATATTTAAAGGCACTTGATGATATTGGTGTAACAGCCATTATTGTTGCTGATCCTTATATCATGAGTATTGCCCGGGACATGAAATTAAAATTAGAAGTTCATGTTTCAACTCAATTAAGTACTTTGAATTTAGAAGCAATTCAATTTTATAAAAAGTTAGGTGTAGACCGTGTTGTTCTTGGAAGAGAAACAACATATGAAGACCTCAAAGAAATAATGGCGCATACGCCATTAGACATAGAGTACTTTATTCACGGTGCTATGTGTATCCATTACTCTGGACGTTGTATGTTATCCAACTATATGAGCCGTCGTGATGCAAACCGTGGTGGATGTTCTCAATCATGTCGTTGGTTCTATGATTTATATGATAATGGAATGAAATTAAATCAAGAAGATGATGTGCCATTTAGTATGTCATCAAAAGATATGGCACTTGTCAATCATATACATGAATGTATAGAGTTAGGTGTTGATTCATTTAAAATAGAAGGTCGTATGAAGTCATTGCATTACATAGCGACAGTCGTTTCTACATACCGTAAATTAATAGATGAGTACTGTGAAGATCCTGATCATTTTGTTGTGGAAAAGGATTTTGAAAAGGAAATTGAAAAAGCAGCAAATCGTTCATTATCTCATGGATTCTTCTTTGAGAACCCTACAAAACAAGAACAATTGTTTCAATTAAGAGATGAACATCCAACTCAAGAATTTATTATTCGTGTTTTGGGGTATAATGAAGAGACTGGACTTGCTCATATTGAACAAAGGAATCATTTTAAAGTTGGAGAGACAGTAGAAATTTTCTCTCCACATCAAAAAAATATGATATTTAAAATAGAAAAGATCTATAATAAAGATATGGAAGAAGTGGACGTGGCAAACCATCCAATGGAAGAGTTATATATCCCTCTAGATAAAATGGTTTTTGAACACGATATGGGAAGGAAGGTAAAAACGAATGAATCATGATGATGTTGTGATTATTGGTATTGCAGGTGGAAGTGCTTCTGGTAAGACATCTATCGCAGAACAATTATATTATTTCTTTAAAGGATCTCATAAAGTGAAGATCATTAAACAAGATGATTATTATAAAGATCAAACTCATTTAGAGTTTGAAGAAAGAATTAAAACAAATTATGATCATCCATTTGCTTTTGATACAGATTTACTTGTTTCACACTTATCTGATTTAAAAGCAAAGAAAGCAATTGAAAAACCTACATATGATTACGCACTTCATACGAGAAGTGATATTACTGAAATTATTGAAGGAAGAGATGTTATTATATTAGAAGGTATCTTTGTTTTAGCAGAAGAAGCTGTCAGAGAGATGTGCGATATTCTTGTCTTTGTTGATACCGCAAGTGATATTCGTTTTATTAGACGATTAAAACGTGATATTGATGAAAGAGGACGCTCTTTAGAAAATGTATGTAGTCAGTATTTGAATACAGTTCGACCAATGCATGAACAGTTTATTGAACCTTCAAAACGTTATGCTCATATCATAATTCCTGAAGGTGGAAATAACAGAGTTGCTGTCGATTTATTGTTTACAAAAATAAAAAGTATCATAGATTAAGTCTAGTATTTTACTAAAAACTGTGATATAGTAAAAAACGCGAGGTGAATATTATGGACCATGATAAAATTCTATTAACCCAAAGTGGGGTAGAAGATTTAAAAAACGAAAGAGAACGTTTAGTTAATATTGAAAGACCAAAAGTCATTGAAGAACTTCAATTAGCACGTTCACAAGGAGACTTGTCTGAAAATGCTGATTATGATTCTGCAAGAGAGAAACAATCTCATATCGAATCAAGAATTAAAGAAATTGATCAAATTCTTTTAAAAGTAACAATCATTGAAGCATCTCAAATGGATAGCACTGTTGTTAAACCAGGTGCGACAGTCACTTTATTAGATTTATCTGAGAAAGATGCTCAACCTGAAAAATATCAAATCGTTGGGACATTTGAAACTGATCCTTTAAGAGGAAAGATTTCAAATGAATCTCCATTAGCGAAAGCGGTTATAGATCATATTGTAGATGATGTTGTAACTGTTGGGGTTGCAGAACCTTACGAAGTTAAAATTTTAGATATCATTTATGAAGCATAAAAAAAGATGAGGAAACTCATCTTTTTTTATTTGCTTTGTAAATAATCTCTGACTTCTTTTGTTATTCCTACAACGATAAAGATAAACGATTTCAATATTAAGTGGAGAACTTGAATGTTTCCTAAATGAATGAGTAAACTAATTAAGAAATACATAACACTGAAAGCCAAACAGTGATGTAGACGCTTTTCTTCTATTTGTGAAGTAAAATAGAGAGAGGCAATAAAGAGTAAAGTATATGAAATAACTTGTACAAATATATTCGTAAAGAGTGAACTCAATTGCATGAAATAAGATAATATGGCTAAAATAAGCGATAGAATGATAAATGGAATAAGAAATAACATGATAGTCGTGAGATAAATTTTTAGTGTTTTTTTCATTGTGACCCCCTTGTACACTATATGAAAAGGAGTTTAAAATATGAAATATAGCGAAATTTTTTTATTGAGTTTAATGACATATGTGTATTTGATCATTTTACTTAGGTTTTTAGGTAAAAAAGAGATGAGTCAATTAAGTGTTTTAGACCTTATTGTCTTTTTGATCATTAGTGAATTAATGACGTTTTCAATTGGCGATGAAAACCTCAACTTCTGGCATAGCGCCCTTGCAGCGGCTGTCATTGTGTGCGCTGATAAATTATGTTCCTACATAACTATGAAGATTCCAAAATTAAAATCCGTTTTAGAAGGACATCCAACATATATCATAAGAAATGGTGTTTTATTTAAAGATAAAATGAAAAAGCTAAATTATACTGTTGGTGATTTGTGCCAAAATTTAAGAGAGCAGGGGATAGGTTCTATTTCTGAGGTACAATTTGCGATTCTAGAAATAGATGGGCAATTATCTGTCATTGAAAAAACACAAAATCAAGTCTGTTTACCTTCATCTTTTATTATTGATGGTGTTGTTGATCAAAAAATGTTAGAAGAAATTGATAAAGATGAAGAGTGGTTAAAAAAAGAGTTAAAGAAAGAGGGCATTACGGATTTATCAACGATTTTTTATTGTGTTAAAGAAGTGGATGGTTGGTATTACATAAAAAAATAGGCTAGAATCATCTAGCCTAATAACATTCTATCGTTAACAAATTCATGACCTGAAGCTTCTTCAAATTTCTTGAGTAAATCAGAAACTTGGAGGGCTTTTTTTTCTTCTCCTTTGACATCATATATGATTCTTCCTTCATACATCATAATCAAACGATTACCAACATCAATAGCGTCTCTCATGTTATGAGTTACCATTAATGCTGTTAAACCTTGTTCAGTCACTATTTTATCAGTTAATTGTAAGACTTTAGAACTTGTTGCAGGATCTAAGGCTGCAGTATGTTCATCAAGTAATAATAATTGTGGATGTTTTAATGTTGCCATTAACAATGTTAATGCTTGTCTTTGACCACCAGATAAAAGACCAACTTTAGAAGTTAAACGATCCTCTAGACCTAAACCTAAGTCTTTTACAACATTAACGTAGTCTTCTTTTTCTTCTTTAGTGACACCCCATTTAAGTGTACGTCTTTTACCTCTACGTTTTGCCATTGCTAAATTTTCCATGATTTGCATCTCTGCCGCAGTACCTAACATAGGATCTTGGAAGACACGACCAATTAATTTAGCTCTGTCGTATTCAGCTTTTAAAGAAATATCATGACCATCTAAAGTGATAATTCCACAATCTATAGGATAAGCACCAGCAATCATATTGAGTAATGTACTTTTACCAGCACCGTTACCACCGATGATTGTTACAAAATCTCCCTCATCTAATTGTAGACTAATATTTTGTAAAGCTTTCTTTTCGTTAACAGTTCCGAGGTTGAATGTTTTGCTAACATTTGAAATCTTAAGCATGATCTTCAATCTCCTTTCCTGTTAATTTTTTATACATTGACAATTGTTTTCTTTTGTTCATAATAACTGGTATTGTTAAAGCCACTGCGACAATAATGGCAGTTAATAGTTTTAAATCATCAGTATTTAATCCTAATTGTAAGACGATAACAATAACGAAACGATAAACAATAGAACCTAACATAATCGCTAATAATTTGACAGCAAAGCCACCTTTTTTACCAAAGATCACTTCACCGATGACGATAGAAGCAAGCCCAATGACAATAGCCCCTGTCCCCATACGGACGTCAGCTGACCCTTGTTGTTGTGCAATAATCGCACCTGAGAAAGCCACCAAACCATTTGAAATCATAAGTGCTAATACTTTAGTAAAGTTTGTATTTACCCCTAATGAACGTACCATTTGTTCATTATTTCCTGTCGCTCTAATAGCTGAACCGAGTTCAGTTCCAAAGAACCAATAGAGAAGGGCAATGACAATCACAGCAAATATAACACCAATAATAATAACAACCATGTTTAATGATAAATTCGTTTGATTTGCTAAACCTTTAAATAATGTTTCAATTCTAAGAAGAGGGATGTTAGAACGTCCCATGATTCTTAAGTTAATAGAATACAGACCAATTTGAGTCAGGATACCAGCAAGGATTGCTGGTATCTTGCATTTAGTATGGAGTAATCCAGTTACAAGCCCAGCGATAAAACCAGCTAATGTTGCCACTAGCAAAGAAATAATTGGGTCAACACCATTTGTTAAGGCGATAGCACATACTGCACCACCTGTGGCGAAACTTCCATCGACTGTTAAGTCTGCAAAATCTAATAATCTAAATGTGACAAAGACACCTAAAGCCATGAAACCCCAAAGAATCCCTTGTCCTAATGCTCCTTGTAATGATAATAAAAGACTCATTATATAACTCCTATTCTACAATGTTTGCGTTTGCGAATGCTTCACCAGTAATATCTACACCGATTTCAGCTGCAGTTGTTTTGTTAATTGTTAACTCACAATCTTCACCTGGTAAATAAGCAACTGGCATTTTATCAGGTGTATTTTCACCTTTTAAGATAGCAAGAGCTTGTTGACCAGCTAATTTTCCTAAGTTAGTATAATTTAAACCATAAGTTGCTAAACCACCAGATTTAACCATACCGTCTTCACCAGTGATCACAGGTAATTTTCCTGGATTTGCAACTTGTGCAACAGCTGGCATATTTTCAGCTAATAAGTTATCAGTAGGGATATATAAAGCATCTACAGTTCCTACAATTGAACTTACTACTGATTGAATATCAGCAGAAGTTGAAACAGTTTTTCTTACAACTTCTAATCCTAATTCTTTTGCTTGAGTTTCAGCTAAATCAGCTTGTAAAATTGAGTTATCTTCTGAACCGTTATATAAAATAGCGATTTTAGAAGCAGTTGGTACTAAATCTTTTAATAATTGTAATTGTTGATCAATTGGATTCATATCACTTGCACCAGTAATATTACCACCAGGTAAATTGTAATCTTCAACTAATCCAGCATCTTTAGGATCAGTAACAGCACAGAATACGATAGGGATATCACTTGTTAATGATGCAGCAGCTTGTGATGTTCCAGTTGCAATTGTATAAATTAAATCAACTTGATCATTGATTAATTTTTGTGCAATTGTTGTTGCATTAGATGTATCTCCACCAGCATTATGATGTTCGATATTTTCTTCTAATACCCCAGCTGCTAATAATACTTCTTTAAAACCTTCATACGATTGATCTAAAGCGTCAAATGCTGCGATTTGAATAACCCCAACTTTCACTTCAGAAAGGTCTTTGGTTTTTGTATCTCCACCTTCATTAGATGAACATCCAGTCAATACAAGACCTAAAGCTAAAAATAAACCCATTAATTTTTTCATCTTAATTTTCCCCTTTTCTTAGAAATAAAAAAACTCGCTTTGAGGACGTCTAAACGTGTTACCACCCCAATTTGCTATACCTTCACAAGTACAACCTTAGCAAGTTTGAAACTTTCATAGATAACGTTATGACCCGGTTATTTTTGAAATAACACTCCTTGGTGTATTCAAAATCTCATCACGTATGATTTTCACCTGCCATCATATCTCTTCATGTCACTAAGATTTTTACTTGTCCATATCAACGATTTCTTTATTTCTATAAATATACATATTATCATAGAGTAGCATCCTAGATTTGTCAATCAAAAATACGTCATAATGATAATAAATTATCTTATATAGTAAATATTTTATCAAATTTTCTTAAAAAGCAAAAAAAGTGGAAAAATTATTCCACTAAGATAACATAATATCGAGAATCATCATAATGAGGAATCCTGCCATACAAGCTATGGCACCTATATCGATTTGATTCTTACAAGATGCTTCAGGAATTAAGTCTTCAACACAAACAAATAACATAGCTCCAGCTGCAAAACTTAATGCAAAGGGGAGAATATTAGAAATCATAGAAGCAAAGAAGTAACCGATTAAAGCTGCAGGTATTTCAATGATTCCTGAGAATTGGCCATACATTAATGCTTGGAATTTAGTTTTTCCATATTGATGCATTGGTAAAGAGATAGCTGTTCCTTCAGGGAAGTTTTGAATACCGATACCAATAGAAAGAATAAGAGCAGGGATTAAGTTTTCACTTGCACATGCAAAGGCAACCCCAACTGCTAAACCTTCTGGTATATTGTGTAAAGTCATAGCTAACATTAATAATTGATTTTGTGAGAGCTTGGCTTTAACACCTTCAACTTCATGAGACAACATATGTTCATGAGGAAGAATTTTATCAATAACAGATAAAAAGAGTACACCACATAAGAATCCAAAAGGTATTATTAACAAATACCATTTACTAAGACCTTCAAGTAAGTCCATAGCCGGTAAGAGTAAAGAGAAAAATGATGCTGCTATCATGATCCCAGCGCTACTTCCGAGAGCTATTGAAACGAGATTTTTATTTTCTTTTTTTGTTACATACACTAATGAAGCACCTAATAGTGTAGATAACCAGTTAAAAACAATAGCCCCAAGAAAAATCAAGAAAGGCATTTTAGTTAAAATTGAAAGCATTGTTTCACCTCTCTATAGAGTATGAAAAAAGAGTAAATGTGTGACATTTACTCTAGTTTTATAGGTTAATAGTTTATATCTTCATATAGAGTTTTAATTAAAACTGCTTTTAATGTAGGAAGTTGTTTTTTAACATCAAATGTTTTCATGACTGTATATTCTACAACATCTCTCTTTTCAACATCTTCATCATAAATATAATCAGCTTGTCTAAAGAATAAGTTATCATCACCATCAACATAAATGCTTCCATAAGCTTTATCTTGATTATAGAATGAAACGCGTCCTTCTTGTCTTTCAATATATAATGATAAGTTGTCCATTAATGAGTTATATAAACGGTCATATAATTCACTACTTGTGTAATCAACAAATTCACTTGCACATGTAAATGCACTTGCATCTTTTTTGTTTTCACTTAATAAGTGATAAATCATTGATTCAATAATTTGTGCAGTTTCTTTAGCTTCAACAGTTTGTGTCATTTCAAGAACTTTTAAGTATAATGGTAATTCATCAAAATGATAACCTTTAATAAAGAAGTTATAAATTAAGTGAGTATAAGCTTCTTTTGTTTTTCCTGTATTTAAGTATAGATCATATAAAACATCAAAAGATTTTACTTGAGAAATTTTATTACCTAAAGCTAAATAAGCGTTTTCTGCTTCTTCATATCTTTCACATTGAACTAATGCATAAGCTCTATAATACTGAATCCATGATAAGTTGTTATAATGCCATTGAATAGGTTGTGTTAATGCTTGATTTGCACATTCAATAACACCTTTATAATCTTGTGACTCATAAAGAGAACGAACTTTTAAACGGTACCATTTTTCACGTTTTGATTCAAATTCTTTTCCTTCTTTATTAACAAATGGGGCAGTACTTAATTTTTGCGCATCTAATAAATTTAATAAAGATAATAGTTTTTTATAGTCAATATCTTTTCTTGTTTGCACATATTTCATTGCTTTGTTAATAGTTGCTTCATAAGGAGAGTACTTTTCTTGTTTACAAAGGTTTGTGATTTCGTCTACCATTGAAAAGAAAACATTTTCCTTTTCTTCAATTGTTTTTTCATCAACGTTAATAAATTTATTATAAAGTGCATAACCATAGTGAGGAATAAAACTTTTTAATCCTTCACCTACTTGTAAGAAAGTACGTCCAACTTCAATAGCGTCATCTGTCTTACCTTGATTTTTTAATTCTTTAACATAATCCATAGCTTGAAAATCATTAAAAGTGCTAGGATCGTTTTCAAAACGTTCAAAATAATATTTTAAATCTTTTGGTTCACGTTTTTCCATATCAATCACCTCGATAGATATTATATCAATTTAAAAAGTTAAAGTGAAGAAAAAAACCAAGTTTTCACTTGGTTTTATTCTACAGTGACTGATTTAGCTAAGTTTCTTGGTTTATCTACATCGCAACCTTTAATGTTTGCAGCAAAATACGCCATAAGTTGTAAAGGAATAGCGACAAGAATTGTTTGTAAAATTGGAGAAACATAAGGTAACACATAAGTGTAACGTGCATCAATAGGAGGGTTAAGGCTATTTGTAATTAAAATAACTTCTGCTCCTCTGGCAATTGTTTCTTGAATATTGCTCATTGTTTTAGCAGCAATATGTGGTTGAGTTGCCACGGCAATAACAATTGAACCTTCTTCTATTAATGCAATAGGTCCATGTTTTAATTCACCAGCAACATAAGCATCTGCGTGAATATAAGACACTTCTTTTAATTTAAGTGCGCCTTCTAATACGCTTGTATAATCTAAACCTCTACCAATAAAGTAAGCATCTCTTTGATGTTCTAATAATGAGGCAAATTGTTCAAATGAATCAATGTCGCCTAATATCTTTTGAACGAGATTTGGTAAGTCTTTTAATTCATGGATTGCTTTTAAATCAACGTGTCCAAATTGTTGTGCAACATAGTATGCAAATAAGATGAGTAACACAAGTTGAGTTGTATAAGCTTTCGTTGATGCAACAGCAATTTCTGGTCCTGCACAAGTGTATAAAACATAGTCAGCATCTCTTGATATCGTGCTTCCTAAAACGTTTGCGACAGCAATTGTTGTTGCGCCTTTACTTTTAGCAAGACGAAGCGCTGCTAAAGTATCAGCTGTTTCACCTGATTGAGAGACAAAAATACACAATGTCTTTTCATCAATGACAGGATCGTTATATCTATATTCACTTGCGACATCTTTAAAAACAGGAACTTTGATGAGATGTTCTAAAATATGAGCACCACATAAACTTGCATGATATGCAGTTCCGCATGCAACAAAGTGAACTTTATTAAATTGTTTAAAATCAATATTATCTAATTCATCTAATTTTATAGTTTCATCTTGAATACGTCCTCGTAATGTTTCTTGAATAACATGAGGTTGTTCAAAGATTTCTTTTAACATGAAAGTGTCATATCCATCTTTCTTTGCTGCTTCTAAATCATAAGGTACAGTAACAAGTTCTTTTTTGATTGTTCTAAAATTCTTATTTAAGAAAGTAATAGAATCAGTTTTTAAAACAGCAATTTCATAATCATCTAAGAAGTAGACATCTTTCGTATACTCTAATAATGCCGGTATGTCACTAGCAGCAACATAAGCACCATCACATTTTCCAATAATTAAAGGACTATCTTTTTTAACAACAATGATTTGATCAGGTTCATGTGTTGTGATAATACACAATGCATAACTTCCTTCAATTCTTTCAATCACTTTTCTTGTTGCTTCTAACATGTCCCCTTGGTAGTAGTAGTCTAACAGTAAAACAACGACTTCACTGTCAGTTTCAGAATGAAAGTGATATCCATGTTCAAGTAATTCATCTTTCAATTCTTTATAATTCTCAATAATTCCATTATGAACTAATGAAATTGTTTCATCACCATTTGTATGAGGATGAGAATTCAAATGGGAAGGGATCCCATGAGTTGCCCATCGTGTATGGCCAATACCTACATGACCCTCCAAATGATAATCTTCTAATTTTGTTTCCAATTGAGCAAGACGTCCTTTACATTTGACTGTTTTTAAACCAGAGTTCTCAATTGTTGTCACACCGGCACTATCATAACCTCTGTATTCGAGTTTAGATAATCCCTGCATTAAAAAGGGCAAAGCTGGTCCTTTACCACTAAAAGCTGTAATTCCACACATTAAAAAATTCCTCCTATAGATTTGTGTAGTTACTATAGAGACATACCGAGTGAAATTTGTTTAATGATTGCTCATTATCTTTGCTCACTGTTTAGGTAGTATGATACCTCCAGATCATCCGCCGAATATTTCGATAAATCTGGTCCTCGTCAACTCATAGAGTCCTGGCGCTAAGTCTTTTGCTTTCTCTAAGTAACGTGATTAATTATACATATTATTTTATGCGAGTGTTTTCATATGTTGAAACAATAAACCCATATTTTTATGAAATAATACAAAATCATCTATTTTAATTAAACTATGTCGACTAATGATTATCATTTAAAATAAAAAAATCTTACTCCTAATAGATTTTATGAATAAAAATAAGCAAAGTGATAAAAATGGATGTATATAAAGTTAGGAGGTAAGTTATGGGTATGAAGGGTAATCTCTTAGAGATCAATAAATCTTTAGAGAGATTAAAAAAATCTGGAGTCTACGATGTTGAAAAATATAGTTTTGCATTATTGCACCAGACCAATCAACTTGAATATTTTTACTGTCATTTGGTGAAAGATGGAGATTGTGATCAAACATTCTATCATATTAATAGAAGACCACAAGTTCATCAACTTGCATACTTTAATATAGGAAGAGGATTCCCAAAAGAATTAATGGATGGACATTGGTGTTACATATTAAAAGATATGGGTTATAAAATGCTTGTTGTACCATGTACATCTATTAAAGAAGATTCAACACCAGTAAATCCTTTATTTGAAAAGGATATTAAAATAAAAAACAAAGAACACGAATCACAATGTCGTCTTCAATTAAGTGATATCCGTTCTGTAGATATTCAACGTCTTGATTTAAGAAAAGAATTTTATGATGTTTTAGATGATGAAGAAGAAGTGAGTGAATTTGTACAAAAGAATTTATTTGAAAATGTCTAATATTTCCTGTATAGTCTTAAAAAAGGGGATAGAGATATGACATTTTCTAGTGGATTAAAAAAAGGTCTGCCTATAGCCCTGGGATACTTTCCAGTGGCTTTTTCTTTTGGTGCCTTAGCTTTAAGTAGTGGTTTACCTATTGGGTTAGCTTCTCTTATATCATTAACAAATTTAACGTCATCAGGCCAATTTGCGGGATTAACATTAATTTTACATAACAGTTCTTATTTAGAGTTAATGATGACGATGATTTTTATTAATAGCCGTTATTTTTTAATGTCTTTGTCTTTAAGTCAAAAATTAAAACCAACAATGACAACATGGCAAAGAATGATCTTTTCTTTTGGTGTAACGGATGAAGTGTTTGCAGTTGCATCTTTAGAAGAAGAGAAATTGAGTTTTGAGTATTGTTTAGGACTGATCACATTACCTATTGTTGGGTGGAGTTTAGGGACTCTATGTGCAGAATTGTTTATGGGCTTACTGCCATTAAGTTTACAAAACGCAATGGGAATAGCGTTATATGGGATGTTTATTGCGATTATTGTTCCTCCATCATGCCAACATAAAGAAATATTAGAAGTTGTCATTGTGAGTGCAACAGTATCTATAGCGTTATTTTATATTCCAATCTTTCAAAGTTTAGGAAGTGGAATCCTTCTTATTATATCTTCTTGTATTGGTGCACTTTATGGGGCAATTCGTTATCCAAGAGAAGGGGGTATAGAATGAAGTACGAACTGATTATGATCGCAATTATGGCGTTAACAACGTATGTGATAAGGATGATCCCACTGACATTCTATAGAAAAGAAATCAAATCTATTTATGTTCAATCTTTTCTTTATTATATTCCCTATGCGGTTCTTGCTTCGCTTACGTTTCCGTATATATTATACGCATGTGATTCAATGGTTGCTGCGGGAGTAACGACATTAATACTGATGGTGTTGTCTTACAAAGGGTTGAAATTATTTGAAGTGGCTATGATTGGCATTGTTCTTGTCTATATATTACAACTTATCATTTTATAGTTTTATGGTGTATTTTTATGAGAGGGGAGAAATGATGAACAAACATCATATTGTCATTATTTTATGTATTTTAGGAATAGCGAGTATATTCCTTTTTTTTATACAATCAGAACATCAAGTTCTATGTCGAAAGGAAGTTTCTTTTGAGATAGGACTGCCTATTGATCTAGATGATATCTTTTTATTTGAACATTTAAGTTATGAACAAAGAGAAATGTTAAAACAAAAAATAACTATAGATTCATCATATACGAGCCAAGTCGGAACGTCTTTGCTTAAGTTTAATTACGAAGGTTATGTTTATGAGATTACGATTCATATGATAGATACGGTAGCACCAATAATCAATTGTACTGATATAGCTATTGATACAGAAACTCGCTCTTTTCATATCGATGATTATATAACAATCATCGATGAAAGCTTATGTCAAGTCAGTGTCGATGATAGATCTGTTCATTATGGCGTTGTTGGTGAATATGCTATTGATATAAAAGCGATAGATGAAGGACGAAATGAAACGACTATTAAATCGACTGTTACTATTAAAGAGAAGGAAGAACAAGACACTGCTATTCAATCAAGTGATAATCAAACGGATGCATTGACTCAGGATTCTTCTACAACATCTCATGCGACACATGAAGTGTCTTTATTACCCAAACAAGATCCTGTTCATCAACAAACTCAATCAACAACACCAACAAATGAACAAAACGCTATAAAAGACGTTGTCTCTTTAACATTATCAAAATCGAATGAGCGAATGAAGCTTGGTGAAAAGATACAGGTCATAGCGACGTTGAACGGTCTAAATGATAATGTAATTTGGTCATCATCGAAACAAAGCGTTGCGAGTGTTGTTGATGGGGTCATCACAGCACGTAGTGTAGGAAGTGCTGTGATCACTGCGCAAGTTGCCGATTTGAAACAAACCTGTCATATCACTGTTGTACAAGATGATGTGATATGGGCACTTACGGATGATGATATGATTCAATATGCAAAGGATGTTATAACATCATTAGGGTTTGAATGGGCACAAGAGATGACAAAGGATTCAAGTGGGTGGTCAACGCCTTATATCGTTAAGTACACAGATCGTGCTGATGACATTAAACAAGCGATTCAGGATGATATTCTCGCAAAAGCAAAACGTTTAGATCAAAATCAAGGTGGTATGAAATTGCTTATTGAAAATGAAGGACAAGAGAAAAAACGACTTTATATATTGTATTAAAGAAGGAGAGAGTTCCTTCTTTTTTTCATAACTGAAGGGAGGTGGTGTGATGTTATGAAGAAAATTAGATCTCCATGTTATTGTGATCTATCTAAAAATAAATTAGGGAGGGAAAGAGATGTATAGTTTAAGTAAAAACAAATTTTTAACTGGCTTTATAGCAATGAGTATGTTGATTGCCGTGTTCTTTCAATCGATTGTTCCTGCTTCTGCAGCAACATTAATGACGTTGAATAATGCATCGTTATCATCATATCTAACAAAGGCAGCGTATAGTGATAATGTCAATGCATATCATGCGGGTGGGGGACAAGGGGTCTTCCGATTAAATGGGTCAAAGTATTCATATTGTATAGAATCGTTCATTGGTCTAAGTGACGATAAAACATATACAAATGATATTCAAGACCTAAATACAATGATGCAAAGAATACAAGAGAGAAATCGAAAATACCGTAGTACTGGAACAAGTGCAGCAGAAAAGCGTGAACTAATATCCTATGTTCTGGCACTCTCTCCATCAAATGTCGTGAGTGGTAGTGTTGAAGAAAGAATTAAATGGCTTGTTGGGCAGACTTTAATATGGGAAATTACTTCTGAGGAAAGAGATGCGCAGTTTAATCAATTACCATTAACTATCCAAGGAGCAATGCGTTTTAAAGATACATATGTATTTAATCAAGCTGCACATCAAAAGATATATGATGACTGTTATAATGATCTTGTTACTAGAATCCAAAATTATTGGAAAATTCCTTCATTTATGATGAGACAACAAAGTCTTGCCAAAACAGTTGAATTAGATCAATACGATGAAAAAACAGGAGAATACTATACAACATTAACTGATACGTCAGGCGTATTATCTTATTTTGACATCTATTCTACTGAAGGAACAACATCGATTAATGGGAATGATTTAACAATTAAAACAAAATCCACTTCAAGTCTTTCCTTAACAGCGATCAGTGAAGTTGAAAAGGGGACGACACCAATCTTTTGGGGAGATACAGAAGGCAAACAGGCAATGGTGACATCAGGAGATTTTGAAGATCCTAAACCTAGAGGCTATTTAAATGCTGTTGTCTCAATTGGTCATCTGAATATTATTAAAAAGGATAATAAGGGAAATCTCGTTGAATCAACATCGTTTAAGATTTCAAGACATGCAGATATGTCAGAGTCAATTGGAACTTATACGACTGATCATCAAGGATCAATCACTATTCAAAACTTACCTGTCGGGACTTATTATATTCAAGAAGTATCAGTACCAAGTCATTTGACTCTTGATTCACAAATTAAAAGTACTCAAGTGTTGGCAGGTAAGAAAACAACGTATGAAGCAACTAACAATTGGAAACAAAGTTATATTCAAGTTACAAAGAAAGATGCAAAAACAAATCAAACGGTTTTACAGTCTGGTGTTCAATTTGAAATTGTCCAAAATAATAAAGTCATTGAAACGATTTCAACAAATAAAGATGGGATAGCGACATCTCATTTACTTGATTATGGAACCTATCAAGTCAGAGAAAAATTAGCACCATCAAATTATCAATTGATCACAACATCACAGACACAAATCATTGATCAGCACAATCAAGTTTATCATTTAACTTTTTATAATGAACCAATTGTAGGGTCTATAGTTTTAACGAAAGCTGATTCGATTAATAAAACGAATAGTCCACAAGGAGATGCAAGTCTAGTCGGTGCTAAATACGCTTTAATCGCTAAAGAAACAATCTATAACCCAGCGACTGGAGAACAACTCTTTGGTGTAAATGAAACAATTTCAATTAAGCAAATAGGTGAAAGTTCATGGGGTGATGAAGGGGTGAAAGAAACAAATGGGTCCTCTCAAATAACCTGGAATCAATTACCGTTAGGAACTTATGAAATTGTTGAAGTTGATGCATCGACGGGTTACTTATTAGATAAGAGTCAACATCTTATAACACTTTCTACAACAGACCAAAGTGTAACAAAAGTCGCTAAGAATATAACAGTTTATGAAGATGTTATTCAAGGACGTATACAAATCGTAAAGTCAGCACACACAGGAGATAACGGTCTTGTAAAAGGGCTAGGTGGTGTTGAATTTACAGTGAAGCTTCATAGTGATGTTTTAAAAAATGGTTGGGACAATGCGCAAGTCTTTGATACCCTTATAACAGGAGAAGATGGTGTCGCAGTCACTCAAAACTTACCTTATGGAACATATTTGATTAAAGAATCAAAAACACCAGAAGGTTATTCTGTTTCTGAAGATTTCTTAGTGAATATAAGTGAAAACAACCAAACGTACACGCGTATAGTGAATAATATTCCATTTCGCTCATGGTTAAAACTTGTGAAAGTCAATGAGAACAATGAGGAAGTGATCTTATCTCATGCAACATTTAAGCTTATTGACCAAAATAAAGAATATGTGAAACAAAAGGTTGGAGATTCTTATGTAGAATCATTTACAACAAATAATGAAGGAATCGTTGTTTTACCACAAATGCTTGAAAAAGGTATTTATTCTATCGTTGAAATTCAAACGCCTGAAGGATTTTTAGTAGGGGATCAAACTGAAATCATGATTTTTGATGCGAATAGTTTAATAACCTATGATCAAGACGGTGATGCAATGATAACGATTAAAATTGTCAATGAAAGACCAACTGGAAGTATACTTTTAACTAAACGATTTGAAGGTAATGTCAATCAGGGAATTTCTAAAGCAATATTTGAACTTATTGCTAAAAACCAAATCATTGACCCAACTCAAGGGACTGTTTTATATTATGAAGGTGAAACGGTAGGAATCTATACAACGGATGAATATGGTCAAATTATTATTGAAGGTTTACCATTAGGCACGCTAGGAGCAACTTATGAACTGGTTGAGATTGAAACGATGCCTGGGTATGTTTTATATGATGAACCACTTATTTTTGAATTTGTTATAACTGATCAAATTCAACGTGTTTATCAATTGAATCAAGAATTGACAAATAAACAATCAACATTACTGATTTCAAAATGTGATGGTGTCACTTCTGAATTTCTTGAAGGTGCAACATTACAATTATTAAATAGCCAAGGAGATGTTATCGATGAATGGATTTCAACAATGGAGCCACATCTTGTTTTGGGACTTGTCTTTGGTGAAAGTTATACATTAAGAGAAATACAAGCACCTGAGGGTTATATTAAAACATCTGACAGAGTCTTTGTTTATGAATCAAATGAACAAGTTGAAACGCTTTATAATATGTCACTAGCTGTTTTTAAACAGGATAAAAATTCAAATGAAGTCTTATCTGGTGCGCATCTTCAAATCATAGATCAAGATGGTCAAGTGATAGACGAATGGGTGAGTCAATCAACAGCACATCGCGTAAGTGGTTTGATAGAAGGTCAAACGTATACTTTAAAAGAATTAAGTGCGCCTTATGGTTATGATCTAGGGAAAGATATGATATTTGAATTGAATCAAATCAATGATCAGCAAACTCTTATCTTTTACAATGATTTACTACAAACAAATATCTTAGTGAATAAATTGGACAGAATGACGAGTGAAGTCGTTGATAGTCGTGAGCTTGTTATGGGGATATATAGTGACAAAGAGTGTACAAATCTTATTGCACTGAGTGCTTATAATCCTTCATACCAAATGATTGAATTTCCAGCACTACCATATGGTGAATACTATTTAAAAGAAATAACAGCACCAGAAGGTTACGAGCTTAGTGATGAGGTGTTAAAGATAGAACTTAATCATTTAACTGACGGTGTTGGTGATTACACAATTGTTGATTATTATAATGACGCAATTATAATAACGTTAGGCGAAGAAGATGATGAAACACCTGTTAAAACGGGTGACAAACAAGTATTATTAACGTATTTAGGTTTATCAACAATCAGTGTATTTATGGCATTATATTTATGCAAAAAAAAGGAAAGTGAATAATTCACTTTCCTTTATAAGTTTAATAATCGTTTTGTGTCTCTAGCAATGACTAATTCTTCATTTGTTGGAATAACATACACTTTGATTTTAGATTCAGGTTTTGTAATTAAACGTTCACCCTCACCATTTTCATTAGCGTCATCATCAATCACGATTCCTAAAGCTTCACTAACTAATCCGATAATTTCTTTTCTTGCATAAGCAGAGTTTTCGCCGATCCCTGCAGTAAATGCTATGGCATCACACCCACCTAAAGCGATGAAGTAACGACCAATATAAGCGATAATACGTCTAAAGTAAATATCGATTGCTAATTGAGCTCTTTCATGTCCCGCTTGAGCCGCTTCAATAACATCTCTAAAGTCACTTGATACACCAGAAACACCAAGTAGTCCAGATTCTTTATTTAACATAGAGATAACATCTTTTATATCCATACCAATCTCTTCGATTAGGTAATCAATGATAGATGGATCTAAGTCACCACTTCTCGTTCCCATGACAATACCAGCTAATGGTGTGAATCCCATAGATGTATTGATTGATTTACCGTTTTTCACTGCTGTTAAACTTCCGCCAGCACCTAAATGTGCAACGATCACTCTTGATTCTTCAGGGTTACCTAGTTTTTCAATAACTCTATGAGAAACATAATAGTGAGATGTTCCATGAGCACCATATTTTCTAATTTTATAATCTGTATAGAATTTATATGGAATTGGATAGATATAACATCTAGGTTCTAACGTTTGGTGGAATGCTGTATCAAACACAGCAACTGCACCAGCAGATGGAATTGCTTCTTTAAACGCATAATAACCAGTTAAGTGAGCTGGGTTATGTAGCGGAGCTAAAGATTTTAATTCTTCAATTTTAGAAACAACATCATCATTAATGATTGCTGATTCATTAAAATAAGCACCACCTTGAACAACACGGTGCCCCACACCTTTAATTTCATCTAATGATGAAACGATATTATGTTCAATTAAAGTGTTTAATAAAAGTTGAACCGCTTCCTTATGAGTAGGAATAGGTAATTTCTTTTGGATTTTTTCCCCATTATATTTAACTGTGAAGATTGATTCATCTAAACCGATTCTTTCAATCACTCCCGATGTAATAACTGATTCATCATCCATTTCAAATAACTGAAATTTTAAGGATGAACTACCTGCATTAACTGCAATAATTTTAGACATAAATGATCCTCCTTATATAAAAGTTATTATAGCATTAAATATAAAAAAAACTAGCGAAATGTATTATATAATTATATATTCATCGTTATCTTATACAAAAAATGATTTTTTCTTGTAAAAACAAAATATACCAATTATAATGTATTCGAGCCAGGGGTGCGTCATGCTGAGAAAGGTTTACCTTATCCCTTATCATCTGAACTGGATAATGCCAGCGTAGAGAGTGCAAATAGACCGTTTTGCTTTCTTTACATACAAAGAAAGCTTTTTTATTTGTTGGCTCCAATATTAAGAAGGAGAAGAAACATGAAAAATTCAAAGAGTGTAAAAGCAATTGCTTTTATCGCAATGTTTGCAGCATTGCACATCATTTTAGAAATCGCATTTGATTTCTTACCATCTCAACCACAGGGTGGAAACATTTCATTATCATTATTACCAATTTTATTAGCAAGTTACCTCATTGGTGTAAAAGAAGGATTGTGTGTTGGTTTAATTTCAACATTACTTCAATTTGTATTAGGTTTAGCTAAATTTTATGGACCTTGGTCTGTTGTTTTAGATTATTTAATACCTATTACTATTGTAGGGGCAGCAGCTTTCTTTAAAAATATAAAAATGGGACAATATACACTTTATACAGGAATCATTGTTACAATGGTTTTAAAATTCGCTTCACACTTTGCAAGTGGTGCTTGGTTATTTGCTGAATATGCACCAGAAGGGATCAATGTCTATTACTATTCATTAACATATAATATTGTTTATTGTTTACCAACTTTAATCATTTGTTATATTGCATTTGTGATTATCTATCCAAGATTAAAGAAATCAATCCGCTTATAAAGACCGTATGGTCTTTTTTATTTTGCTTTCAAATGGTATGTGTTGTATAATAATATGTTGTAGAAAGAGGTACGCAGTATGACGAATGCATTAAAATATAAAGACGTACTTATCCATTGTTATAAACATAATGGAGAAATTCATAGATGTTGGGATAAAGGATTTGTATTAGAAGAAACAGCACAACATTTTATTGTTGTCAATAATAAGACACTTGTCACAGAATCTGATGGTAGACGATGGTATACACGTGAGCCAGCAGTCTGTTACTTTCCGAAAAATGCATGGTTCAATGTGATCTGTATGATTAGAAAAACAGGAGTTCATTATTATGTTAATATAGCATCGCCGACGTTATATGATGGAGAAGCGATCAAATATATTGATTATGATCTAGATGTAAAAATCTTTCCAGACTATCAATATAAAGTTTTAGATGAAGAAGAATTTATAAAACATAGCCAAATAATGGGATATCCTAAAGATTTAATGGCAATACTAACACAACAACTAGAAGAAGTTATTCAAATGGCAAATGCAAAACAAGGGCCATTTGAAGAAGGTTTTGCTGAAAAATGGTATCAATTATATCATAATGTTATTGGACATTAAGGAGGTATTTTGTGATTTTAAAAACTGAACAAGATCTTATTGATTTTGGAGAACAAATAGGGAAGGCTTTGTTTCCTGGTGCACTGATCACTTTAAAAGGCGATTTAGGAGCAGGTAAAACAACGTTGACCAAAGGGATAGGTAAAGGATTGGGTGTAACAAAGATTATCAATTCACCAACCTTTACAATAATGAAAGAGTATCAGGGTGAAATGATGTTACATCATTTTGATGCATATCGATTAGAAGGCGAAGACTCTGAACTTGGGTTTGAAGAAATATTTGAGGGTGAAGGGGTCTGTGTTGTTGAATGGCCTCAATATATTGAACATATTTTACCAGAAGAGAGATTGGACTTAGTTATCTATAAATGTATGGATCAAGGAAGAGAAATCTTATGTACACCTTTTGGAGAAAAATATGTGACTTTAGCTAAGGAGTTAGAACTATGAAAACATTAATACTCGATACATCAAATCAATATTTACTTGTCGCGTTGTATCAAGATGATCAATGTGTCGATTGTATTCAAGAGTTAGGTTCAAAGAAACAATCGGAAAACTGCATCCCCTACATAGAAAAATTACTCAATAAACACAATTGGGAAATGATGGATTTAGATGAAATTGTTTTAACAAGAGGACCAGGGTCATATACGGGCGTACGCGTCGCTATGACTGTCGCAAAAACACTGAGTGTTATTTCACCAGTAAAAATAAAAGCCATTTCTTCACTTCTTGCTTATGCAGGACTTAAAAAGGCTGTTTCAATTTTAGATGCAAGAAGCAAAAAAATCTTTATTTGTGCTTATCAAGATGGAAAAGCACTATGTGAGGAGATGCTTATTGACCTTCAAGATTTGGATGCATTCTTAAACGACTATCAAGGATTCGAGATTGTTGGTCAAACAGAATTAATTGATTCAAAGGAACAAGAGTACAACTTAGCACAAAACATTTACGATGCTTCAAAACATTGTGAATATGTGATGAATGTTGATTGTTTAGTGCCAACGTACTTAAAAGATGTTGAGGCTAAACAAATATGCAAATAAGATGCATGGATTTAAATGATATTGATCAAGTTGTAACCATCAGTCAAATGATCTTTGCGGTGCCATGGAAAAAGGAAGACTTTCAATACGAACTGACGACACATCCTTCAGCTTTGTATTATGTTATTGAAAATCAAGATGAGATACTTGGTTATATCGGTATGTGGCATTTTTATGAACAAGCTCAAATAGCGACTTTTGGAATTCACAAAGATTATCAAAGACAGGGACTTGGTCAAATGTTATTAAGTTATACAATTGAACAAGCACGAAAAAGAGATGTTGAAACATTATCTTTAGAGGTGCGTCAATCAAATATAAAAGCAAGAACAATCTATGAGAAGAATGGATTTGTTGATGCTGCAATACGTAAGAATTATTATCAAGATAATCATGAGGATGCTATCCTCATGATCAAAGAATTGGAGGGACAATCATGAGTATCATACTGGCAATAGAATCAAGTTGTGATGAGATGTCAATAGCGATCTTAAAGGGAAAACGAGAATTACTATGCAATATAGTGGCATCACAAATTGATACACACCGTTTATTTGGTGGTGTTGTTCCAGAGATAGCGAGTCGTATGCATGTTGAGTGTGTATCGACTGTTCTTAAAACGGCATTACAAGAAGCAAAAATAACTATGGAAGATGTCGATGCGATAGCAATCACGAAAGGACCGGGATTGGTTGGATCATTGCATGTTGGTATGCAGGCAGCCAAAACACTTGCACTTGCTTATCACAAACCCCTTATCGGTGTCCACCATATCGCCGGACATATCTATGCAAACGAATTGGTAGAAGATATTGAGTACCCTTGTTTGTGTTTGGTTGTCAGCGGAGGACATAGTGAACTTGTTTATATGAAGGAAGCATTTTCTTTCGAGGTCATCGGTCAAACGCTGGATGACGCGATTGGAGAAGCATATGATAAAGTTGGACGTGTTTTAAATCTTCCTTATCCAGGAGGACCAGTCATTGACAGAATGGCAAAAGAAGGGACACACCGTTATAAATTACCACTTCCATTAAATGATGACAGTTATAATTTCTCGTTTAGTGGTTTAAAATCTGCGGTCATTAACTTAACACATAATGCTGCTCAAAGAGGAGAAGAAATTATCCCTGAAGATTTAGCGTGTTCATTTCAAAATGTAGCGCTTGATGTCTTGATTAATAAAACAATCAAAGCAGCGAGTGAATACAATGTAAAAGAAATTATCGTGGCAGGTGGCGTGAGTGCAAATCGTGGTTTAAGAGAAAAACTAACAGAAAGAAGTCCAATTAAGGTTTTATTCCCACCAATGGCATATTGCACAGATAATGCTGCAATGATTGCTTCGGCAGGAAGAATTATGTTTGAAAAAGGTGTTTTGAGTGAATTAGATTTATCAGTCAAACCATCATTTGATTTAGAAGGAGAAAGTATACATGAGTCAAACTGAGAAAAAACATCAAAAAATTTCTAAAGCGACAATGTCACGTTTCCCTAGATATTTAAAAGCTTTACGTAATATGCAACATGAAGGAAAAGATCATTTTCTTTCAAGTGAATTAAGTGATGTAACGGGTATTCAGGATACGACAATTAGAAGAGATTTTGGATTCTTAACAGATAAAGAATCATTAGGTAAAAGAGGGATTGGTTACGATACAAAAGAAATTATCAATGTCTTAAATAATGTATTAGGATTAGGATTAGATGAATCTATTATCTTAATAGGTATTGGGAACTTGGGAAGTGCGATCTTAAAATATAATAGATGGCAATATACAGTTGGTCAAATTGTATGTGGATATGATCAAGATCAAAATAAAGTTGGAGAACGTTTTGGAGTTAAATTAAATCATATTGATGATTTAGAAAATACATTTCCAAAAGGGTGTAAGATTGCTATTTTGGCTATTAGCCAAAATGTACAAGAAACAGTCGATCGTTTAATGGCATTAGGGGTAAAGGGGATTGTTGATTTCACTCACAGTCACTTTACAGTTAATGAAGACGTTGTTGTACAAACGGTTGATGTTGTTGTTGCTATTCAAGAACTTGTTTTAAAAATGCATGCAAATGATGAATAAATAAAAAAAGTGTTGAAAACAATACTAAAAGATGTTAATAATAATGAAAAGGTTATGACTTGAGAACGCTAACAAGAAAAAGAGAAAAGCGAGTTTTGGATGGTGAAAGCAAAACACATTTGTTCAGTGGAACACTCAACGAACCGGGCAGGAGAAATTAAGTAGACTGCCACGTTTACTGCGTTAAAGTCTAGAGAGCATCACTCAGTGATGAATTAAGGATGGTACCGCGATCACATCGTTCCTTTTAGGAACGTTTTTTTATTATAAGGAGGAAAATATTGTGTTCGAATTTATGACAATTAGAGAATTGTATGAAGTCATTGTTTCAGGAGCGAATTTTGAAGCAGAAGGGTTAGAGTATGTTGAATTAGATGGTTGGGTAAGAACAAACCGTGATAATGGTAAGATTGGTTTTATCGCATTAAATGATGGAACTTATTTTAAGAATTGTCAAATTGTATACTTACAAGAATCTATTGAAAACTATGATGATATCAAACGTATCTCAACAGGAAGCGCAATTCGTGTATTAGGTAAAGTAAAATTAACACCGGAATCTAAACAACCATTTGAAGTTGAAGCAACGCAAATTGTTGTTGAAGGACACTGTGATGAAGATTATCCATTACAAAAGAAAAGACATGGTTATGAATTCATGAGAGAAATTCCTCATTTAAGACCAAGAGCAAACTCTTTCTATGCTATTTTTAGATTAAGAAGTGTTTTATCAATGGCAATTCATGAGTTTTTCCAATCTCAAGGATTTGTTTATGTTCATACACCATTAATTACAGGTAATGATGGTGAAGGTGCTGGAGAAATGTTTAGAGCGACAACAATTGATGATCAAAACTTTGAAAATGACTTCTTTGGAAAAGAAGCATTCTTAACAGTAACTGGTCAGTTACACGTAGAAGCATTCTGTATGGCATTTAGAGATGTTTATACATTTGGTCCAGCTTTTAGAGCTGAAAACTCAAATACTTCAAGACATGCAAGTGAATTCTGGATGATTGAACCTGAAATCGCATTTGCTGATTTAGAAGACAATATGGATCTTATTGAAGATATGGTTAAATATTGTATTGATTACGTATTAGAAAATGCACCAGAAGAAATGAAATTCTTTGAACAAATGATTGATAAAGATTGTATCAATAGAATTACAAAAGTCAGAAATAGTGAATTCAAACGTATGACTTATACTGATGCAGTAGCATATTTAGAAAAAGCTGACATAAAATTTGAAAATAAAGTTGAGTGGGGTATGGATTTAAACAGTGAACACGAAAGATATATTTGTGAGCACATCGTTGGTGGTCCTGTCTTCTTAACTGATTATCCAAAAGATATTAAAGCTTTCTATATGAGATTAAATGAAGATAACAAAACAGTTGCTGCATGTGACTTACTTGTTCCTGGAATCGGAGAACTTGTTGGGGGAAGTCAACGTGAAGAACGTTATGAAAACCTTATTGCAATGATGGAAGAAAAAGGTATGGAAAAAGATGGTTTAGAATGGTATCTTGATTTACGTCGTTTCGGAGGTTGTAAACACGCTGGGTTCGGTCTAGGATTTGATCGTCTCTTAATGTATCTAACAGGAATGCAAAACATCAGAGATGTTGAACCATTCCCACGTACACCAAGAAATCTTAAATTCTAAGAGAGTCAACGACTCTCTTTTCTATCTCGTATATAAATAAGAAAGGGGTAAGGTAATGAGTGAATTAGATTTAATCAATCTTTATTTTAATATAATTGATTTAAATGAACCTGCTATCGTAAGAGGTGTCACTAAAAGTTATCAATCAAACCAACAATTTGTTGAATGGTTAAACCAAAGAGGTTTAGAATTTTCTTCTTTGTTATTAATCAATGATGATATCATATCAACATTAAAAGCCAACTCTTCTTTAGATGATATTGCGAGTAAAATAGAATCGCCATTTAAAGAGGAATGTGCAACATTTTCAAGACATTATAAGAGTCAGATGCATGTCGTTTATATCGGTAATGGAGAACAGGTAATAGATCAAGAGAAGTGTCGTTTAATTCATCCATATTTTTATTCAATAGAATATCAAAAAGAAGCAAGTAGCTTTTCATTCTTTGATCCATTTGCATCATTCATAGGTGCACTTACACATATAGAAATGTGGCCAGGCGTATTGATTTTTAATGATCAACATCATTCTTTTGTCTCAATAAATAGTCAAAAAGAATTAGAAGATATCTTAAAATCAGTAGGAAAAGGAAATGATTTATTTAAAAAGTATTCATCATTAGATAATGATTCTTATTATATTCAAATCAGTGATCTCCATCTTGGAAGAGGAAAAAGAAAGACAGGGTTAAATCAATTAAGAGCGTCTCTCTATCAATTGTCTCTTTATTTACATTCACCTTATCCATTAAAATATCTCATCACAGGAGATTTAATGGAGTCACCTAATCGAAAGAATATGTATTTAGCTAATGATTTTATGAATGAATTAAAGAAGAAATATCATGCCGATGTGACATTTGTACTCGGGAATCATGATGTTATTGTGCATGGATTTAACTTTGCAAGACGTCAAAAGAGTAAAGTTATTGCTTATCTTCTTGGAGAAAGTATCAAAGTATTAGAGAAAGAAAAAGTCATTATTATTAAACTTGATACTACAAGTGAAGGTAATCTTGCAAGAGGAAAAGTTGGACAACGTCAACTCGATGAGATTGATGATGAATTATCAGCAATTGAAAACGTTGATGAATACACGAAGATTGCCATTTTACATCACCATGTTCATCCATTGACTAAGGCACAGTTTCTCAAACTAAAATGGAATGAAAAGACTTTTATAGGACGTTTAATAGAAAAGTCAAAAGTATTGGTTGATGCACCGCTTTTAATCAATTGGTTAGAAGAAAGAAATATACAATATGTTTTTCATGGACATAAACATGTTCCTTTCTTTAAACGTATTCATAATATCGTTTATGTAGGGGCTGGGAGTGCTACAGGCGGTTTAAAAGAAAGTAAAAGTCGTTATATTTCATATAACGTCATGAAATACAGTATGGAAGAAAAGAAGATGAAATCATGTTTGATCTTCTATGATGATAAAGCAAAAGCAGAGAGACAAAGGGTAGAAGTCTATCTGTATGAGGAGGAAGACAATGAAAATAATGGATAAAATGAAAGATGAAGATCTAGGAATTGCATTATTATATAATTTTACTTTAGGGTATGAACAACCTGTACCAATGGATGTTTATGATTTGGTGTTACCATTTCTTTATAATGACGCTATAAGAGATTCATTATTAAACTATGAAACAATCGAACATATGTTGTTAGAACAACAAATTAACAATCATGATTTTAATGGTCAAATGATAAAAGGCGTTAAAGATTATAGAGATATGACAACACGTTCATTAGGAATTGCATTGTTACAGAAAGTATTGGCATTTGATTTTGTAGAGAATGTCATGTGTGGCCGTGCATTAGAGTCTTCAATTCTTCAATTAAATGAAGCAAAGCATTTAGGTAAATTATTAAAAGGAAAAACATTTAATCAAGTTTATCAATTGTTCTTAAGTTTGAAAAAGAAAATTGTTATTCTCCAAAGCTCATCAGTAGGTGAAGATATAGATTTGTCATTTTTCCATAGCTTAGGTGATGTTGTTATGTATGAAACAACAGAACAAGATCAGATTATTGATTATATAAAAGATGCTCATATTGTTGTGACAAATAAAAACAAACTTGGTCAAAAAGAACTTAGTGAATGTTATCAATTAGAATTGATCTGTTTGTTTGCGACAGGTGTTAATAATATTGATTTGGATTACTGTGAAGAAAGAGGAATCGGTGTGTGTAATGTTAAAGGATACTCAACTGATACTGTTGCTCAACATACATTTGCGTTGGCCTTAAGCCTCATAGATCAAATCCAAAAATATGATCAATTTATAAAGGCAAAAGAATATGTTAACTGTGGATCGTTTTCATATTTTGATTATACGTTCCACGATGTCTCATCAATGACATGGGGTATTGTCGGTATGGGTGATATTGGTAAAAAGGTTGCTGAAATTGCAAGAGCGTTTGGTGCCAATGTTCAATATTTTTCAACAAGTGGTTTAAATCAAGTAGGTGATTACAAACGTGTTGATTTTGATGAGTTATTAGCAACGTCTGATATGATTTCAATTCATGCACCATTGTATGATAAAACGCAATACTTATTTAATGCAGAAGCATTTTCTAAAATGAAAAAGAATGCAATGATTATTAATGTAGGGCGTGGTGGAATTATAGATGAACAAGCACTTGTGGATGCGTTAAATCAACAACTTATTAGTGGTGCTGGATTAGATGTCTTTGAACATGAGCCATTATTAGAAACTGATCCTATTTATTCATTACAAAACATGGATCAAGTTGTCTTAACACCTCACGTAGCATGGGGAAGTCAAGAAGCAAGACAACGTTGTGTAGAGGAAGTTTACAAAAATATAGAAGCACATTTAAAGGGTGCAAAGAGAAATAGGGTCGTTTAGACCCTTTTTTCTTGCTTAAATAGGAAAAAACAAGTATATTTTGTTTATATCAAAAAAAGGAGGAGTCTACGTCAGTAGCAAGAATGTACGGTCTTAGATCGGAATTAACGCCTGTGGACTAGAAATGAGGGTGAAGCAGGAATTTGCTTAATGTAGCAGTACAGTATTATGGAGCAATTAATTTGTATTATTTTAATTATCGCATTAGGTTTTTATGTTTTTAAATGTTTTCCTTTTCCAAAAGGAAAAGTCAATTATGTTGTTATCGCAGCATTGTTTATTGTCTTAACTCTTATTTGTAAAAGTTTAGCAATCAAGGTCCCTTTGTTTGGGGTTGAAAGTTTAAAAATAAGTGTTGAGTATATTCCATTAATGGTAGCAGGTATTTTTTTACCACCTAGCTATGCATTTATTATTGGGTTAAGTTGTGATTTAATCGGTCTGATTTTAGTCCCAACAAGTTTCCCGTTCTTAGGATTTACACTCGGATTAATTCTGGTTAGTGTCATTCCATCATTAATTAAAGAATATTCAAAATTTATTGATGCAAAATATGTAGAGAAATTCTCAATCATCTTAATATGGATTTTGGCTATTGGAGCATCAACTTACATATACTTTTTAAAACAATTTGAATTATCAAAACAAGTGTACTATATAACAACTTTTCAAAAAAGTTTATTAACAATCATTTGTTTTGGACTTGCATTTGTTTTTACTGTGATTCTTATTCAATTAAAGAAAAGAATCAAAATAGAGGAAGGAAAAGATTTTGCGATTTGGATGTTAAGTGTTGTGATTGTTGAAATTGTTGTGACACTATGTATAACACCATTGAATTTACAAATCATGTATGGTATACCATTCCTTGTCTCTATGTGTATAAGAATCATAAAAGCGTGTTTTGTTATTCCGCTTAATATATTCTTAGGTTATACAATTATAAAATTTATGAAAAAAATGATTAAACTCTAAACCTGCATTGCAGGTTTTTTTTCTTTTCCCCACGTTTAAAGTCGAATTATGTTGTGTACACTACAGTCGAGGTGAATAATATGGATAAAGAAGAATATGATCAATTGGCCGAAAATCTAAAACCAAAAGTTCCTATGTGGAAGAATGCATTCAATGCATTTATTTATGGTGGAGTGATTGGTTTTATTGCTCAAGGGGTACTAGAATTCTATATGAATGTTTACAATTGTAGTCAAAAAGAAGCAACGCCAATGATGATTATTACACTGGTATTTGTTGCGTGCTTATTAACAGGCTTAGGTGTCTATGATATGATCGCAAAACATGCTGGTGCTGGAACTTTTATACCAATTACAGGCTTTGCGAATAGTATGGCATCTAGCGCATTAGATTGTAAAAGTGAAGGTTTGATATTTGGTATAGGAAGTAATATGTTTAAATTAGGTGGGACTGTCATCACATATGGTGTTGTCAGTGCATCGTTGTTAGGAGTGGTTCGATATGTCTTCACGCTTTTTGGGTAATTCCTACATCTTTCAAAACGTATACATAGCCTCTACTGGAACAACTTGTGGTCCATTAGAAGATCAAGGACCATTGTCACAATATTTTGATAAGAGTTTTGATGATTATCATTGTGATGAAGATTCATATGAAAAAGCAGAACGCAAGATGTTAAGAGAAGCGTTGGATATATGTTTACAGAAAGCAAAATTAAGAAATAAAGATGTTGACCTTTATTTTGGGGCTGATTTATTAAATCAAATTGCGACAACAAATTACTTGGCTAGAGAAGTGCCTAAACCATTTGTGGGATTATATGGTGCTTGTTCGAGTTTTTGTTTATCAATGGCAATGGCATCTCTCATGGTAGATGCGGGTTATGTTGATAAATCTATAGCGATGGTATCAAGTCATAATGCGACTGCAGAAAGACAATTCCGTTTTCCAGTAGAATATGGTATTCAAAAGAAAGAAGTGACAACATTTACTGCCACTGGTGGGATAGCAACACTCCTTACAAATCAAGTGAGCGATATACGTGTAGAATCAGTCACTTTGGGAAAGGTCATTGACTTACAACAAAATGACCCTAATGATATGGGTAGGGCAATGGCACCAGCAGCGTTTGATACAATCAAAACACATTTTCAAGATTTACAAAGAACATTCCATGATTATGATTTGGTTGTTACAGGTGACTTGTCATCTTA